>BQIY01000008.1 GCA_021604265.1 Nitrospirales bacterium | reverse complement strand
TGGAACTTATTGGATTCGCTATAGAGTGTCTTAATGTCCTGTGGCTTCGTTGGCCATGTCCTTGGCCCCTTCTGCCATATCTTCTGCCCCTTCTTTTACCGCTTCTCCTGCTTCAGTGAGAGTATCTTGAGTGCCTTCAGCCATTTCATTCATGGCGTCTCCAGCACTTTCTGTTGCTTCACTGAGCATTTCACCTGTGTCTTCAGCCGCCTTGTTCAACGTTTCGCCGGCGCTGCTTACGGCGTTATCAACGGCTTTGCCTGCTTTTTCGCCAGGGCCTTCTGTGCCCTGTCCGCAGCCCATGACGAAGCCGAGTACAAAAATACCACATAGGATTGTGTACTGATGTTTCATGCCAAACCTCCTGTTGGTTGTTGTAAAGAGTGGAAGAGATCCTCTCTCTGAGCGTCTTGCCAATTGACAGTGGATCGTTGAGGGGAGGGGTAACCCTGTCATACTATTGTGGCGAGTGTGAGTGCAATCGTGTTACATGAGTGAACTCTCATTCTATTGTAGAGTATTCGTGTGCAAGGTCAATGAATATTTTATTGAGTGTTCCAAGTTCATATCTTCTGTCGTGAGTTGTCCTGCCTTTATATGGAAACAGTGTCGACTTGACACCTTCGGCAATGTCTTCGAACGTTTGCAGATGATGAGGAATACGATTATGCCTGAAGGATTGGGAGGCACGTCAGCAGTTTGTCTTTGATGTTCTTTAGGATTCCACCGGTATCGTGTCTGTCATTGGCACGGCCATTGGCCGTGCCCTGGAGAAGATGTCGCAAATATTACGCAAATGTTTCGCAAAAAGATTTGCCAATAAGAGGAAGGTCAAATGTTTGACTCTTCTTTTGTGTGATCGTAGATTTTTTGCTTGGTTGAATATTCACGGTCGTGGTTTTCTCGTGAGTTTGAAGCGGAGTTTCAAGTTGATACAACTCATGAATTTTTGAGTGATGTTGTTCTAGTTCCCACGCCAATTCATTGGCCAGTTTTTCCATCTTTTTTTGCAATTGGCCGATTGAATGCAGGTGGTGTTTTACCTCGGCTTCTCTGGCTCGAACAATATAATCTTTGTCTAAGTATTTGGTATGCACGCCTTCCTCACTTGTATTGGAATGTGACGATGTCTGTGCTGGTTTGGCAGTGACGGGGTCGTTGGTCATTAGAATGTTATTCATCATTACTCTCCACGTAAGAAGGTGAATCATGTCAATCATTACCCACGATCGGTCATACTCGCCAATGGAGCAAAAGTGTTGCCAAAGAATAGTTTGTGCATCAATTCGACATGATCTCGCATTACTGCCATCAATGGCTGCATCTGAATGTTGTGTCTGGAAGGCTGAAGTAGGAATTTTCATTTTGAACATCAAACGTCGATAGAAATGTTGACGACGGCAGACGATAAAATTCATGCTATGCGCAGTATTTTCATGGAAAAAAAGAAAACTTTTACCCAAGAATCATCAATAAGAAGGAAGCATTTCTGACAGTTTGCCTGTTCATGGGACCTGCTGTGACCTTTTTGCGCGTTCATGCTATTTCTTGAAGATCGCATCGTCTCCGTCTTCTTTGATCAGAACGCCTGAATGTTAGATGTATAAAAATCAAGCAATCATTCCATTTTCGATCTATTTCCATGCTGGTTGGTGGTTTTGTGACGACGTTTCTGAGCATCTATCGCGTTTCTCCTGCTCAATTTTTTGGAAAAACTGTCGATAAGAGAATGACCTTTGTCTTAGTTGCAACGACTTTCCCTGTGAAGTCTTGTCATGAAAATCTCAACAGCATATCGAGGGTGTTATGGCCACGTCTCTTGGTAAGTTACAGCGGTATACTCTTCAAGAGTTCTGGGGGGAAGAGATTGGAAAGTTCTCAGCATGGCTTATTCAATCCGAAGTCTTAGACATGATAGGCGAGAGTCTTGGGTTTGAATTAATAGCCGCTCAGCAGAGTGCCTCTGTGAACGATTCCGAGAGGCATGTGATGGCAAAAAATGCGAAGAATGCTGACCCCGTACTGATTCAAGGGCAATTGAATAGTCTTACGCATGTCGATTTCGGGCAATTGATTGCCTGTGCAGCGGAAACGAACGCGTCGACAGTTGTCTGGGTTGCGTCAGTTATTCCAGATGAATTCAAACACGCTGTCGATTGGCTTAATGCCATGTCTCACAATGCGGTAAGTTTTTATTGTGCGGAACTCGAATTATGGAAAATTGACAATTCGGCGCCGGCTGCTAGCTTTCATGTCGTCTGTCAGCCAAGGTCTTTAACAAGACAAGCAAAGGATGTGCAGGGTTCCATCGAAGAGCGGAAGGCCGTGAAGTCAGAAGTACCCATAGCTACAAAAACTGCAAGTCCACAACGAAAAGGGGATTGGAGCAAAAAAAATCAAGAGACTACCTATCCCTCATCCCAGAGACAATCCTCAGGTTCGGTTAAGGAAGAAGTGGCTGTGCGCGAAAATTTTGTGTACAAAAAATCGTTTTAGGAATGATCTTTATAGATATTGTTGAAGTATATTCGCCTTTCCTTCCTCCTCTTTTCCTTCGTGTAGATTCTTATCGCGGGCAATCTTGCTTCTGTCCGTCGTATCTCAATTTGCTTTAAGGTCGTTTGCGAGAGTGTTCACATATGTTTACGTGAAAAAATGAAAGGGGTGGCGGGATCCCCTCTTTTTTTATCTGGCTATAGCCTTGTTGCTGGAGAGCTCTGTGTATAGGAGTTAGCGGTTTCCTGAAGTATCCCGATAACGTGATCGAGCTCAGTCTTGAGAGATTGAAGTTGTTTCTGCGCGTGGTCCCACGAACGAGTTTTGCCATGCGTTTCTAATTGACGCACAAGATTTCTTATAGCTGTCACTCCCATGCTGCCGCAGATCCCTTTCAGTCCATGCGCCGATTCTGCAAGGGACGCTTGATCCGCTGACTCGACCGCCTCTTCGATTTTTTGAACACAGGCGAGTGAATCTTTCATGAATTGCGAGACCATTTTGGAAACCAGGGCTGAATCTCCCATGGTACGAAGATCATTCAATATGGACAAATCGATATGAGACGGCATGTGAGACGACATGCCCTCTTGAGCCAATTGATTCGAGATTGATGCCTTGGCAGGTTCCATGAATTCTGCATGTGTGGCCGGATGAAGGAGAGGGGATTCGCTCAAGTCTGGCTCCTCGTCTTCGAGCTTCGGCAGCCATTTTTCCAGCATGTGCGCGAGTTGATCCGGCTTCATGGGTTTGGCTAAATAATCATCCATGCCTGCTGCAAGACATTTTTCACGATCACCCTGCATCGCATTAGCTGTGAGCGCAATAATTGGGATAGGACGCGTCATCGGTGTTTCTTCTGTTTGTGTGCCCATGTCCCGTTCCATTTCTCGAATTTTCCTGCTGGCTTCATATCCGTCCATCTCCGGCATTTGGCCGTCCATGAGAATCAGGTCATATGATTTTCGGTTCAGAGCTTCAATGACTTCTAGGCCATTGGCCACCACATCAGGACGATGCCCTAAGCGTTCCAACATCAGAACGGCAAGTTGTTGGTTTACACGGTGATCGTCGGCCACCAAAATTCGTCCGCCCCGCTTTGGCCCCATTCCCTCTAAACTGTAGCGCGTGATGAGATCAAGTTTAGGGGTGGATGAGTCTGCTTGCGCTTGACCGGCCAGAGTCATCAGGCACGATTCCAGTTGGGATTTCCGTATGGGCTTCGTAAGGTACACATCAAAGCCAGCGTCACGAGCCATGGCCGCGTCACCACGTCGACCGAGCGATGTGAGCAAGACGAGGTGAGTGCGGTTCAGTCGGGGATTGGCTCTGATGGCACGAGCGAGTGTTAGACCGTCCATTCCCGGCATCTCCATGTCCAGGATGGCGAAGTCGAACGGTGTGCCTTGTCCCTCTGCATTCTCGAGTATGTGGAGCGCTTTGTTCGGATACAAAGTAAAGTGACCTTGCATGGCCCAATCTTTGGCATACTGCTCCAGCAAGCGAAGGTTTGTCTCATGGTCGTCAACACAACAGATGCGTAATCCTTGCAGCGCCGCTTTTTGCGATGAGGGTGTTTCGGTCATGAGCCGCTGTTTTTCGAGGCGAAGTGTAACCCAGAAGGTGCTTCCCTGACCTGGAGTACTGTCAACCCCGATTTCTCCCTGCATCAATTCTACGAGTTGCTTGCAGATGGCCAACCCCAGTCCGGTTCCGCCGTATCGACGAGTGGTGGAACTATCCGCTTGCGTGAACGGTGCGAAGAGGCGTTTCTGGATAATGTTGGGGATGCCGACTCCCGTATCTGAAATTTCCATTTTCATGGTAACAGTACTTGTCGATTCTTCCACCTGATGAACCTGCAGTGTGACGGTGCCTTTGTCGGTGAACTTTATGCCGTTACCGATGAGGTTAATCAGAATCTGACGGATCCGTCCTGGATCCCCTCTCAGTGCGGACGGGATATGAGCGGAAACAAGACCAACCAATTCCAGTTGTTTTTCGGTTGCTTTGCCTGCTAAGAGTTCGAGGGTTTCCTCAATAGCCACACGAAGATCAAAGTCAATCGTTTCTAGGTCAAGTTTCCCCGCTTCGATTTTTGAAAAATCAAGGATGTCATTGATAATGGTCAGCAGGGCATCTCCTGATGATCGGACCGTTTCAGCATACTGACGTTGTGATGAGGTCAGTTCGGTCTCGAGTAACAGGCCGGTCATGCCAATGACCCCGTTCATCGGCGTTCGAATCTCATGACTCATAGTTGCCAGAAATTCGCTTTTGGCGCGTGCCGCATCAAGGGCTTCGTCACGTGCTTGTACGAGATGTTTTTCTGCGGATTTACGTTCTAAAAATTGTCCGATTTGTCCGCCGATTGAACGAAGCATCTCTAAGATTTCTTCGTCGGACTCTCGAATGTCTAAGCAAAAGAATTCCATGATTCCCAAGACATCATTATTGAATTGAATAGGGAAGGCAAAGGCCGTGTGTAATCCAACTTCAGCAGCTGCCTGTGACCGGAGAAAACTCGTACTCTGTGTCACGTCTGGAATCCAAATCGGTTCCTTCTTTGCCCATACAATGCCTGGCAGGCCGACGCCAAAGGAAAATCCAGATTTTTGAGTCGCATCGTCAAATGCGGTCAATGAATGTTCTTTGACACACCAGGAATCCATGAGTTTCATGACTTGAGTTTGAGGATCAAGAATCCAGAGTATTCCGGTCTCCATGTTGAGGCTGAGACAAACAGATTCCAGAATTTTTGGTGCTGCATCCGCGAGATCTTTGGCTTCCGTGAGAACCTGGGAGGTGTGATACAATGCCGCAAGCCGGCTTGCGGTTCGAATGCGCTCCTGCATGTGTGTCTCGAGTTGTGTGTTCGCTGAAGCTAATTCGGAGGTACGTTCTTGCACTCGTTGTTCGAGTTCTTCGGTGGCTTTCCGCAAGTCGACATTGGCTTGGTACAGTTCAAGACTTTTGGCCTCGAGCAGGGTTTCGGCTTGCTGGCGGGCCGCTTTTTCTCTGGCTACCCGACGTTGCAGTCTTTCTACGTCACTCATGAGGTGTTATTTTTACCGTTTCGTTAGCAGAAAGCGGACGCCTTGTCCGTTTGTATCGTGGACATCTTCTCGTTCGATGGAGATAGATTCATGGAAATGTCCGCAACAGGCGGTAATGAGGCCTTCAGCGACGTCGGCAAACGGACGTGTTGACCGATAGATCATTTCGAATTGATGGGGTTCGATCCTCCGACAATCAAAACTCGGCAATTCCGCGTCAGGATATAATTTTCTGACCTCGACGTGGATGTGGTTTTCCACGCTCTCCAGAAAATCAAACGTGTTGGTGGCTGCATTGAAAAATACGGGATAATGCGAAAAAAAATATTTATATAAATGTTCTCCAAAGGCAAAGACCAGCTTAGGGACTTCAATGTTGGTTGCGGTGCTAAGGGCCGTCACCAATTGCAATATTTCCGTATGATCGTAGGTGCCAATCGCCGTATAACTTCCTCCAGATGGTAGATTGGATTCTTCGATGATGGTATCGAGCATATCATCTCCAAATTGTTCTTCCACCATTTCTGAAAATTCAGTAAAGACAATTCCTTTCATCGTGATGTCTCCTTTAGCGAATAAGGACTGTTCTTTCTATCTGACTGTAGACATATTGTTCGAACACTATTCAGATATCAGAGCTGTGCGCAAAAGTATTTCAGCGAAGTCCTTGGAGGTCGCAGTGCGTCCCCGTGCCGGCTGACCCCAATTATCCGAATCTGTCCCTCACATTCCTGTCGTGTGATTTTTCGGTTTGTTGGGAAAAATTATTAAATATTAATAAGATAGAAAGTATGAGCCTGAAATGCGAAAACACCGACGGAGGTGGGGGTTGGGAAGGGGAATAGAATCGTTCGAGCCAGATACGACGAAGTTTTTGTTTATGCCCTATTGAGGGCATGAAGTAAGAAATAGGTATTATACGCTAGGTTTTTAGGCTGTGGATTATACTGGTCGACGAATGGCGGGATTGACCGAATCTTGGGTGGGTTTTCGTGTCGGGGCACGACGAGTACCCCGACACCTAATTTTTATGTTTGCTTCAATGCTCTTTCTATATCGAGGACAACTTTGGGCGTGAGGGGTTTTGTGCTTGGCTCGTATCGGGCAATGACTTCACCCTTTCGGTTGATCAGAAATTTTTGAAAATTCCAGGTGATTTCTCCTTGAAATGCTGTTTCCTCAGTTAAGTGTTGGTAGAGAGGGTGTTTCTTGTCACCCACCACGGTAATTTTACTGAATAACGGAAATTCCAGCGAGTATTTGGTGTAGCAAAATTCAGCAATTTCTTTGTTATTGCCAGGTTCCTGCTTACCAAAATCATTGGCCGGGAAGGCCAGAATGGTAAACCCCTGATCTCGATACTGTTCATACAAAGTTTGCAGTCCTTCGTATTGAGGTGTATTCCCACAAAAGCTTGCCGTGTTCACGACCATGATCACTTGTCCCTTGAATTCGCTCAGGGGACGAGGCTTCCCATCGATATCATCCATGGTGAATGCGAAAACACTGGAAGCCTTCGCATGAGAGGAGGGTGGTCGTGTTGTCGGGACTGTGCCTGATGCGACAAGGTCCGTTTGCTGTGCCACAGCTTCATTAATGTATGACAGGGGATTATGTTGATTGCTGGCGATGGTTACGAGAGTCGCAATGAGAAAGAAAAATGAAAGAGAGGTGAGTATTTTCGTTGGGATCGACATGATGGTTCCTCCTGTTCTCATTTAAATAGGCGAGAGCCCGAACTTTGTATAGTGTAATTACGTTTGTCGATGATAGGCAAATATCATGATCGGAGAATGTCGTGAGCATTCCTGCCCTGGTTAAACATGTTAAAGATATGATTCAAAAGAGGTTTTTGGTCATGATTTGGCTCAGCGTCGTTGTCCTTTAGAATTTCAAGAGGGTTTCCCGCCATATCTTTTCTTTGACGTAGCTGGACTGTCAACCGTCTCAGTGTTCGGGCAAGGTGCCAAAGGTCTCGGCGTCTTGACGTGTCACGGCAAAGTGAGCGGGATGCTGACCGGGAAGGACCGACGCGAGTTTGGTGTTCGCAAAGCTCAGCTTCAGGGACAACCATCTCAATGTGGTGGCTCCTGCTAATGAGAAGTCTGGCGAACCTTTTAGCCCTTCTTGTTGAGGGCCGGCCTTCTTGTTTTTCATGGTCTATTTTAGCAAAGATGACCCGAGAGTTGTGAATGCTATGATTCAAACATGTTAGCTCATCTTAATTTTTTGGTGAAGATGATCAAGCTTTAGGCAATTTAGCTCTCCCACGCTACTGCACAAGAACTGAATCTCAAGAAAAGGATGGCTGTACTATTTAATACCTATGTTACTGATTGCTTGTTATCTGATTGGATACAGCAATGTATGGATTGTAATACAACGGTTGTCGGTTGAAGGGAGCATTGAGAGTTCTCCTCAGTTTTCTTATACTCATTAGTGGCCAAATCTTCAATCCATGCTGGTTTTTTGATCAGCCTAATTACGCTTAATTTATCTGGCACATCTCCTGCTTCCTTTGCTCGTGAGGTAGATTCCCATACTGTCATTTGCTATATCTTCCTTTAGCCCAACCTTACCATGGGTTGACGTGGAAATATGTTAAACAGGGTGTTCCCCACTTTCTGATGTTGTAGGAACGGGAATCCTATGAAGTGTTGCGAAATTTCTCTCATCACTTTTCCTTATCAGGCCCATTCGAGTTTCCTCGAAAAAATGTTGCGAGCCCTCGACTATGAGGTGCGATTACTGACCTCAGCCGAGTGGCTCAAAGCGCCACAGCCCAATCTTCCTTCTGTATCAATCTTGTGTTTTGGATCCCACTTCCTCCTCCCTCAGGAGCAAATCCTCGAGCGGTTACTGCAGGATTACGAATCTGCATGGCTGGGGGTCTTTACTCCTAATGATTCTGAATGGAATTCTGAGATTCTTAAACATTGTGATGAATTTGTCAGCTGGCCTTGTCATGAGCAAGAGTTTCGTCTTCGATTAGAGAAGTTGGTTCTTCAACAAAACGGAGGAGTTACAGGGAATCATGAAGGCGGTGGGCATGAATTTGCCAAGTTGAATCTTGTGGGCCGATCCCCTGCGTTTTTACGAAATCTTGCGTTTGCTCAAAAAATTGGTCAATGGGATGCGCCGGTTCTAATCCATGGAGAGACTGGGACAGGAAAAGAGTTGTTTGCCAGAGCATTGCATTATCTCGGCAGTCGCCGGGCGTTTCCCTTTGTTCCCGTTAATTGTGGAGCCATACCTGATACGTTGCTTGAAAATGAATTGTTTGGTCATGAGCGAGGGGCCTTTACAGATGCCTATGACAAACAACCAGGGTTGGTGAATCAAGCTCATCATGGAACGTTGTTTCTTGATGAGGTTGATACCTTGTCATCTAAGGCACAGGTTGCGTTGTTACGGTTTTTGCAAGACCAAGTATATTCGCCATTAGGAGGTAAGCAATCCTGCCGAGTAAACGTCCGGATCATTGCTGCGAGTAATGTCAATCTCTTATCCTTAGTTGAGAAGCAAAAATTCCGCAGAGATCTCTTTTATCGATTAGATGTCTTACCGCTTCACTTGCCTCCATTACGTGAACGAAAAGAAGATATTCCTATTCTGGTTGACCACTTTCTTCGCCAGTTCAGTGTGCGATATAACATTGGAGCCAAGGTTCTTCACCCTCGAGTACTGACATGGATGACTCAATATGCTTGGCCAGGAAATGTGCGAGAACTAGAGAATATTTTGCACCGAAACTTTTTGATTTCCGATAGTGTGGTCATTCACAGGTTCATCAATGTGCAAACATATGATGCGTGCCTGTCTCATTGCTCTGATCCTGCAACGAATGTTCTTGACCTTCAATTTACTCAGGCCAAGGCCCATGTCGTGGAAGATTTCGAAAAGAGTTATCTGATTGAATTATTGAGGACCATGGATGGAAATATCACTCAAGCTGCCAAGCGAGCTGGAAAAGAACGGAGAACACTCGGCAAGTTGTTGAAAAAACACGGAATAGCCAGGAAAGACTATCTTCCTCACCACTAAGTTCCCACCACCATTTTTTTGTTTCACCTATTATCGTAATTGCCATTCAGAGCGTAATTGACCGGGGCAATGTTTCCGCATCCGGGGGGAAATACCCCCATCGTTATAGCCGTTTCAAATAACTTCCGCAGGCTTGAAGTGAGTAACTGCGCAGGGTTAGTTGATAGGCCTCAGCTGGAACTTACTTGGATTCGCTATAAAACCGGGTTTTGAGTGAAAACATCTGCTTGATTGAGAAAATCCGCGGGGCACAGGTGCCCCACTCAATTTCATCTATCACGAAATTCTCCTGTAATTACAGCCTACTTTCTCTTAACCCATTCGGCATTGAATGTGCTCCTGAGTACACAGAAGCACATGACCCGGTTCCTCGGTATGAATAAACCGGAGGTAGAAAACGTAGCACGTCGGATTGAGGACTATCTTCTAGGCCATCCCAATGCTGCGGATAATGTTGAAGGGATTGCCCGATGGTGGTTGACGCAGGAATCTGATCGGCAAGCCCTTTATGAAGTGGAGGCGGCTTTGAGATTACTGATTCAACGAGGGATTGTTCGTAAAACGGTCATGGTAGATGGTTCGGCCATTTATGGTCGTGATCAGTTTTCAAAGGATCAGGATGAAGATTAAGGGGCAATGATGATCCATCTGGCGTTGCAGTATATCGTGGGTGAAATGAATGCCTATCTCAATCTTCGATCTCCAGCTCTTGATCAAAGTCGTGTCGTCAACGGTAGTTTGTTTACCCTCGAAGGGACAGTTAACAATGGGACGCGGGATAAGATAGCCGTAATGTTGGTGAATATCGAAGAAGATCATGTGTATCGATCAGTCGAAACTTTTCAGAAGCGGCCAGATGGTACGAGTCAGTTCATGCAGCCTGAAAAGAAGGTGAATGTCTATCTACTCTTTGTCGCCAATTTTGCTGATTACGACGAATCCCTCAAAGCGGTGGCGCAGGTCATAAGTTTTTTTCAGCATCGTCATTCCTTTGATTATGCGGCCATTCCTGCTTTATCGATTCAAGAGGGCCGAATGTTGTTCGATCTTTTTTCTCCTAGCTTTGAGCAACAAAATCATCTTTGGGGAACGTTGGGCGCTAAATATATGCCATCGGTGATGTATAAGGTTGGGTTAATTGATATTCGAGATGAGCAAATTGAAGCTGAGGTGCCGCCAATTGAAGAGATCTTAATCAACGAATAAGCCCAATGAGAATAATCTACAAACCATTATTTCAGGTTCGGCTTCGTCATTCGTTCTATCAGAGTGGAGAAAGTACGAAGGATTTTACTGTCGTGCCTAATCCAATGACCGAGCGACTGCTCAAGCATTATGGGTATCTCTTTCGACAAAGTGCTGATGGCTTTTCCGTGTATGCTGAGATCGAACCGGGCAGTGATCCCCTGCAACTTCTTCGGTTGCTCGACGGTGAAACCGTGAGCTTAACGTTCCTTCTGTATACCAAAAACTCCTATGTTCTCAATGTGTCTCAGTTGCCGACTCATCAGCCTGGTAAAAGTGTCTTTTACTTCAACAACCTTCATGATGATCAAGCGAGTGGACGTCTGCATCTTGGGGACAGCGTTGCAACCCAACGCGTGGGGGGAGCGATTCAATGGGTGTCAGGAGAGGTGTACACGCATCATTTTGCGTTCTCGGTCAATGCTGCAACGCTTGAAGTTCAGGATCTCTTTGGGAATGTTATCCACACGACTTCCTTTTCCCATCCTTTTGGAGAAACGATGTCCGAACATCGACTCCTTTTGACAGAAATTCCCAAGATAGTACCTGGTCGCTATCTTGTGACCGACAATCATGGCGGCAGTCAGCCGATCTACTTTGATCCCGAACAGTCCCTGACTCGACCGTTCGGTGTCATAGAGATTTTTAATCGGACCGATGAGCTCACGCCGAATAATACGGATCTGGTACCAGGTGATTACCGTTTTCTTAATGGCGACCAACTTACCGGCCTCGCACCCTATCACATTCAGTTTGAAGCTCGTTCGACCACGTGGCGGTATAACGTAATCAAAAAGTACACCACCAACAGTGTGCCACTCAATGAACTCAATGTTGCCGGCGATCTGACCTTTACAAAAGTGACGGGTGCAGATCGAGCGGTCTTCACCGCCGTTAGCGCAGAGTCCTTGAGGGAAGTCCCACGAACGGTTTTGCTTCAACAGAATGGGAACACGATCAGAAACCTCCCGAGTCCGCAATTAACCACTGTGCTTCAGGAAGGACTAACGGCAGATAGTTTCATGTCGGATCTATATGTTTATGTCTAGAAACACGATGAATGACCTGAAAATTTTTTATTCTACATCATTTCGTCACGTGATCAAGGTCAACCAACCAGCAAGCAGGCTGTTGAACACTGCGGTTTTGTCTCAGGGTCAACAAACTGCTCAACCAGGGAGAGGGTGAACTATGGCTTACAAAACACCAGGGGTCTACGTCAAAGAGATTTCGTTGTTTCCCCCATCTGTAGCCGAAGTCGCGACGGCGATTCCTGCCTTTATTGGCTATACGGAAAAAGCAGAACGAAAGGGGCAAAACCTTACGAATATTCCAACAAGAATTTCTTCATTATTGGAATATCACGAGTTGTTTGGTGGGGAATTCGCTGTCACGTCAATCAACGTCGTCGTCGATCCCGCGAACAACTATGCGGTGACTTCCACGACTGTCACAAAACGTTTTTATCTCTACGAAAGCTTACGGCTCTTTTTTGATAACGGTGGAGGAGCCTGTTACATCGCGTCGGTGGGCAACTATGGAGTGTCCTCCGTGACAAGCCAAGTCTTACAAGGCGGGATCGATGCTGTCAAAAAATATGATGAACCGACTATTCTGTTATTTCCCGATGCTGTGCTTCTCACGGACGAAAGCCAGTTTGCTACATTGCAACAGCGTGCTCTCTCACAGTGCGGAGATCTCCAAGATCGTGTGGCTGTCTTTGACGTGAAAGAAAACGTGACGAGCCGGACGTTCCAAGAGAGCATTGATGCTTTCCGGAATAACATTGGCATCAACAATCTCAAGTACGGGGCTGCTTACACTCCATGGTTGTATACCTCATATAGTAAGACGGTTGATTTCAGTATTTTCCGAAGTAATGTTCGTGACGGAATGAATGCTGTGATTGATCTGGAAACGGTCACGTCGGATAGTGACAAAAATGCGCTCGTCACTATGGCCAATACGGCTATTACCGACAAGAGTACGCTTTCGACCAGAATAGGCAATTTACAAACCTCATCATTCCCAACGCTCAAGGATCGTTATGCGAGCCTGCGAAATGCAGTATCTGGGTCCGATAATGCGGGTGCGCCGGCAGCCTTAACGGCATTGATCGCGTATGTCATGTCGGTAGCGGTTGACGTTCCCGACTGGCAAACTGCACTTCAAGGGCTAAACCTAAAACGAGATCTCAATACATATGCCCTTGACAAATTAAAGACTGCTGTCCACGACTTGATACAACTGGAAAAAAACACGAGCGTGCAAGCTCAAACAGGCAGAGACAATACCGCAGTCAATGCTGAGTACGGGCCTGGGGTTTTCGATGACACGGGATGGCTCGCGGAGTATGACTCCGACAATGATAATGCAGCGGTTGATGAGATATCAGGAAGTTCTACCGACTATGCTGCGGGAGGTCTAGGTGTCCATAATACTGCCTTGGCGATAGCCGGTGATGTTGACAGAATCTTCGATGGACTCAACGAGTTTGTTGCCGACATGGTTGATGCGGCCAATACTCATGGAGATCTTGCTCAACGGAGCATGTATCAAGGGCATTCTATAATCTCCAACATTGTCGAACATATTAAAAAGGATTTTTCCAAAGTGCCTCCGAGTGGACCGGTGGTTGGTGTGTATGCCTTCGTGGATCGGACTCGTGGCGTTTGGAAGGCTCCGGCAAACGTAAGCCTCAATGCGATTCGCGGACCCATGGAACCCATCGACTTCTTTGATCAGGAAGATCTCAACGTGGATGTCAACGGTGGAAAATCAGTCAATGCGATTCGTTCATTCGCGGGGCGAGGGGCAGCCATTATTTGGGGGGCGAGAACGTTGGCCGGCAACGATAATGAATGGCGATATGTTCCGGTTCGACGGTTCTTCAACATGGTTGAAGAGTCTGTGAAAAAGTCAACTGCCTGGGCAGTTTTTGAACCTAATTCTGCTCCACTATGGACCAAAGTCAAAAGTATGATTGACAATTATCTTATCCAAAAATGGCGTGAGGGGGCATTGGCCGGAGCTGTGCCAGAGGATGCTTTTTTTGTGAAGATCGGGTTGGGTGAGACGATGACGGCGCAAGACATTTTGGAGGGACGTCTTATTGTTGAAATCGGCATGGCTGTCGTCCGCCCAGCCGAGTTCATCATCTTAAAGTTCTCACACAAGATGCAGGAATCCTAGGCTAAATTGCTTTCAACCCATTATGGCCATGATACTGAGAAGTACCTACATGCCATACATCTGACGGAGGATTAACCTTATGCCTTATCCATTACCAGTTTTTCACTTTCAAGTCGATTGGGGTGGAACGCAATTGGCGTTTTCAGAAGTCACGGGAATGAACATTGAAGTGCAACCCATCGAGTATCGAGATGGGCTCAGTCCTGAGTTTTCAGTCGTCAAAATGCCGGGAATGAAAAAGTACGGCAACATTACGCTAAAGCGTGGCGTCTTTGCGGGAGACAATGAGTATCAAGAGTGGCTTAAAACCATCAAACTCAATAAAGTTGAGCGCCGGGACATCATTATCAGCTTGATGAATGAAGAACATGCGCCAGTCATGACATGGAAAATTGTCAATGCTTGGCCGACGAAAATTACTTCCCCGGATTTGAAAGCCAATGGGAATGAAGCCGCGATAGAAACATTGGAAATCGCGCATGAAGGGATTGAGATCGAGAACGGGTAGAGGCGTACTCTATCCGACCGTTGCTCCTCTAGCTTCAGTGTTGGAGTCAATCGATGCACGATTTCCCAGTGGTCTTTCACTTTAAAGTGGAAATTGGTCTCTCCTCGGAAGATCAGGATATCCGTTTTCAAGAAGTGACAGGGCTCAGTGCTGAAATCAGCACTGAGGAATTCCGAGAAGGCGGGCTCAACGAATATGCCCATAAACTTCCAACGGGAGCGAAGTATGGGAATCTTGTCTTGAAACGAGGATTGGTCACGGGCTCTGAAGTGCGGGATTGGATTCGGGATGCTGTAGAAAATTTTCAATTCGAACCGCGAGATGTTTCGGTGATCTTGCTCAATCAAGAACATGAGCCGTTAGTTACTTGGAATTTCTTAGGGGCCTATCCTGTGAAATGGTCTCTCTCGGATTTAAAAGCACAAGATAATGCCTTGGCCATTGAGTCAGTGGAGTTGGCCTATCGCCGATTCAGAAAGGGATAGCTGATGCCCATTGAGATAAAGGAACTAGTCATTCGTGCTTCAATCGATTCGAAAGGTGGAGAAGGGCAAGGAAGCCCAGGTAAAGGTCAACATTCGAATGAAGAAATGATTTCGGAATGTGTGGAACAGGTCTTAACCATTATAGAACGGCAGCGCGAACGATAAATGACTGGTGAACTCAAAAAAATGCTGATTGAAGCGTATACGGAAGCGGATTATTCCGGGTCGCCGGCAGATACTTTTACGGTGATGTTCAATCCCACGACATACACTCAAAAGTATGAAGTGGAGTATCAAGACCGTCAAGGCCAAGGGGATACCGGGAGTCCTCAAGTCTTTGGCAATGTGAAACCACAGGAATATACCTTTGAATTTTTGTTTGATGGGACTGGTACGGCAACGGAAAAAAATGATGTTGTGGAGACGGTGGACCAATTTCTCACGGTGACGGGTAAACATGATGGTGAGATCCATCGCCCTAAATATTTAAAGTTGTCATGGGGTTCGCTGCTCTCCAAATGTGTACTGAAAAACGCAGAGATGACCTACACCTTGTTTCAACCGGATGGGTATCCGGTACGAGCCAAAGTGAAAGCGACTTTTGCGGAAAATATTGATGATACGCTGCGTGTCGCGGAGGAGCGGAAAAGTTCACCTGACTTAACGCATGTGCATGAAGTGAAAGCTGGCGAACATCTCTCGCTTCTTGCGCACAAGTATTACGGCGACGCATCCCGCTATTGGCAAGTGGCGGAGTTTAACAACTTGAAGAATTATCGTCGCCTGGGACTTGGGCAACGATTGGCGTTTCCGCCGATTAAGGATTTGGCGAAGCCTGCTTAGGATTAATGGTGACGTGTTATGGCTGACGATCGAAAAATTCCCACCTCTGCACCTGCAGATCGACCGACGTTTAAGATCAATGTAGATGGTCAACAAATCAGTGGAGAATATCAAGTCCAGACGGTCATCGTTCAGCGAAGTGTTAATCGTGTGGCTTCAGCTGATGTGATGATTCTGGATGGAGACCCGGCCACCGAAAACTTTAAAGTCAGTAATGCTGAAGAATTTATCCCAGGGAAAGAAATTGAAATTTTTGCTGGATATCACGGTGATGAAGAGAAAGTCTTTAAGGGGATCATTATTCGGCATGGCCTTCGGGTCTATCAGAAGAAACCATCTGTGTTGCGAGTTGAGTGCCGTGATGCTGCCGTGAAGCTTACGGTTGGCCGGAAGAGCAAATATTACTATGAACTCACGGATTCAGATGTGATCGAAGAACTTGCCGGCAAGGCTGGATTGGACGTGGATGTTCACCCAACTGATGTAATGCATCCACAAATGGTCCAGTTCTATTCCACAGATTGGGATTTTCTTATTACCCGGGCTGAAGCCAACGGGAAGTTTGTGGTGACACAAGATGGGAAGTTCGTTGTTGCCGGCCCCGATGCTAGCAAAGAGCCAGTTTTGTCGCTGACCTACGGAGGAAACCTGCTTGACTTTGAAGCGGTTACCGATGCACGTGATCAATTTTCGGGCGTGCAGTCGTTTGCGTGGGATGCCGCAAATCAAGAGATGTTGGAAATCGATGGTGGCGATGCCTCTGCAGTTGTCCCAGGAAATCTGGCCTCTGACGATCTGGCTTCTGTCATTGGCCTGGAAGCCCTACACCTCAAACATGCGGGACAGATCAAAGATTCAGAGCTTCAGGCCTGGGCTGATGCCCAACGATTGAAAAGCGCGTTCGCGAAAGTTCGCGGGCGCGTTCGGCTTCAAGGGGTTGCCGCGATTACCCCAGGAGATGTCATCGAGCTGGCTGGAGTTGGTGACCGGTTTACCGGAAATGCCTTAGTTTCAGGGGTGCGCCATGAAATTAATGCCAAAAATTGGGAGACGGATATTAGTTTTGGGTTGGACCCTGAATGGTTTGGTCGATCCGCTCAGCGCATAGTAGAACCCAAGGCCAATGGACTATTGCCAGGCGTGTCGGGTCTGCAACTTGGCCTTGTCACCGCGTTGGAAGGAGATCCAGATGGAGAGAACCGTATTCAGGTTCGAATTCCCTTGATTGATCCATCGGAAGAAGGCATTTGGGCACGGGTCGCTACTCTCGATGCCGGAGATACACGTGGGACGTTTTTTCTTCCTGAAATTGGCGATGAAGTCGTTTTAGG
>BQIY01000007.1 GCA_021604265.1 Nitrospirales bacterium | reverse complement strand
ACCGGTCTCATCCTCATATTCCTCCCATGTCTCATCTTTGGCTTGGGCATAGCCTTCCGCTGACGATTGGCGTCCGAGAGGAATGAAAAGAAACCAATCCCATGGGGGCATCGCGTCGTGGCGAAACGACGACTCCTGTTTTACGAAGGCCATGAGAATGTGGGGCGGCGTGCCCCACCTGTCCTGGGATTCTTTGGCCGCATCGTACCATTCGGGGTATTGGTCGAAAATCGTGCACAGATTCTCCTGATGTTTAGGGGGCATTGCCGCGCATCCTACCAACAGTGCGATGCCTATCAACACAAGACTAGGGATGACTGTCTTCGATCGCATAAGGAACATCAAATGACAGGAGTCTGTGAGGCTCTAATTAATTTGTGGGAGTGTTGGAATGCTGCCAGCGTCTTTCACACCGCTTGGCCGTCCTCACGTATGCTCCGCTCGCCCCATCAACTGCAGTTTTCCCATTGGCATGATGCAGGACTGGACGCGTCTTTTTAAGCCCTTCCCATGGTTCATCATGCTGATTTCTGTCACTCATATGATGTTGAAAAGGCAAAATATGAAAAATATTCTACAATCCCCTTGTCGAACACACGACACAAGGTCAATTACTAGACGTATTCTTGACATGTATCTGATCGAATTCGAGGGAACTGGACGCTTCTCCCCGTCCAACACGTTTTCGACGTCCGAGCCAGGTGTAAATACGTCCGTCCCACCACCGGGTGCGTTGATAGGACCTTGATACCACTGCACCAGCCTTGGGAATCTCTTCCTCGTGGATAAAATAGGGCTTCGGGGCAACCTGATCGAGTCCGTGACGTAGCAATTTGCCTCTGGGCGTCACCAAGTCGGCCGTTCCCAAGCGGGGCATGGCTGCGCGTTGCAAGCGAATTTCTCGATTGGAACCAGGTTGACGAACTGCGATGAAGGGTATCCAGTTTTCAGGCACGGTTGTGCCCAACTTGTACCGGATCTTTGCTTCTGTCGTGATATCATCAGGCGGTGGTTCACCGGATTGATCGCGCGCGAAAAATCGCTGGAGGTCGTTAGCCGCCTCGTAACCTCTGGTTCCCGAGCCGATTGTCCCCGGCACGATATCCTCGACGCCCCAGACCATGTTTGCCATCTCATCACGTGCCAGCAAGACCCGTTCGATAGGGCGACCCTCCTGGAGTTTAGCGATTGCCGGTGCAAGAAATATCCGTGTGTCGGGTTGGGAATTTTGGTCGTTTTTCGATAAGTTGTACATACACCAGTGTCGCGGATCCGTGTTGATTGTTTCCGTGGTAGGGCGGATAAATGTCCTGATCCCGAATACGTCGGTCATCACTATTCCGCGGACATCGCTGAGTGAACCGACTTCTAAATCATATGGTAATACGCTCCAGTCGTTTCCATAGATGAGTCCAAACTCTGCAAGCATCAACAAAGGTAAGTCCGTTGTGCCTGCGCGCAGACTTCCCAAATCAGTTTTGCGATCTTCAAATTCCCACCAACGTCTATTGGGCATTCCGCTAAACTCGATCGCGTTGGGAATGAAGGTAACTGGATTTTCAGATCGATAATGTGAAGCCGGAGTCGTCGCCCCCTGAGCATCTTTAAGGCGGTTTTGTGGATCGATGTCGAATGCATACCAATCCAAATTTCCGTGGTGATACTGTTCAGCCGCCAGCACGACCTGTTCTTCCGTCGCGCTATCGATGGAAGCTGCGCAGTTGAATTGATATTCAAGGTACGAGGGCGCCCAGGCAGTAACTTCCTCAGCTTGTGGGGCGTGATAAAGCCGTGTAAACCAGGTTTGATACTCTACGGCTGCAAGCCTTGCCCTGGTTTTTTCATCCCCGGTCATTGAACTGTCATCAACGAACTGGTCGTGTTGACCTCCTGCGACGGCGTTCATCAGTTGCTCTCCGTCCGCAATTCTGTGTTGGACTGCACGAAAAAGTTGATGCGCCCGTGCATCGCTTTCCAGCTGTGCCCGTTGTTCATCGTCAGCCGGTTCTTTGAACGCATATTCTTGAATGTATAATCCGTAATGTGCTTGCAACCCCTGTTGTTTAAGTATGGCAAGCCAGTGACGACCCATCTGAATGCGTGTTCGCAAATCTCGTGGAATCGGCTCGCACTCGACTTGAGTCTCAAGGGGAACAGTATCGTCATAGGCGACCGCAGGGTCTGTTTTTGCCGCATAGCGGTTCAGGCGTGTCGTATCGAGTTGCACTTTGGCGAGAAGTGCCGATCCGGCATCTTCACCGCGAAACTCACCAAATTGCCATTGGCGACACAACATCCAGAGGGCGTCGCGTACCTCTGCGCGTAAGCTGCGGTCGAAGTCTTCACGACGCGGCCGTCCTTCCAAGCGGTTCCAGGTTATCACCGCTGGGCGAAATTTTTTCTGCAGAAACATTGAAGGGGAAACTTTTATTTTCTGGTCCATATTGTCCCGTTAGCTCTCAAGATCAGAGAAGGCCACTTCCGTTTGATTCACAAGATCTGTGGATATGGTTGCAAAGGGTTTGCTTGATACAGCCGTGAGAATTGCGGGAAGAATCTGTGCAAAAGGGGTAAGCCCGAGATGCTCAGGTTCAACCGCACGTTTTTTGGCGCGAATCATCGTATCAAGGAGGATGGCTTCAAGATCATCCCAGGTCCAGTTGCCGGTGACCTCAGGAGTGATAGCCAGCAATAACGCTTGCGGCGGTTGGGACCCCGGCTGATTGTAATGCACGGCAATTCCGCTGGTCTCGATTTTATTCGGAATAGTTTCAGTCCATTCGTCAATAAGAAGACCGATCTGGTTAGCGGCCGCATCGAACTGGCCACTCGGAACGAGTTGCACTATTGAAAGATAATCCCCTTCGGGTTGAAAGGCGTTGGTGTCATCCGGATTGTTTGGGTCAGGCGCCGGATATTTCACGGCTATCCAATGATCTGATTCCAAAAAAGGCAGCTGTAAAGGCTTCAACACCCAATCGGCATGTTCGAATGCATCGTTGAACGTGACGACTTCCTCAACCAAGGCCATTTTGTCACGCACTCTGGCGACACCTTGCAGCCACTCGTCGACGATGAGAGCATTGTTCGAAAAGCGCGTTAGGTTCAATCCAGACCCCGCATCGCGAAATTCAACCGCAGCGGCAACTTCATCTGAATTATTGATCAAAAATGTTGGCAATAGATTAAATGATTCATCAAGAATGCTTCGAGCGGCATGACGATAAATCTCAATTCTATCCTCAACACTTAAGGAGGCAATCCTATCCGGCGTGAGATTGCGTAAGGCCATGAGGTCATCGGCTTGCTTTAGTTTGGATTGCGCCACATCGCGAACGCGAGAAGCTTGCGAGAGCAATTCCGCTCGCTGCTTGGGGAAGGCATCCGGAAGGCCGAATCCGGCGAGCACGAAGAGTGACCCGGCAAGTTCAGTGAACTCTTGTTCGCCTGCGGAGTCTTCCTCTGCGCTGGACAATGCCTCGGTCAGCTGGTCAAAGGCGTTTTGAAGTGTGGTGAGTGCCTTACTCACTCGTGCTTTGACGGCTTCGTCATCGTAACCTTTGGGGTTGGGATGCTCTTCTTCATTGGCCTCAGAGGGCAAGCGTAGATCCTCCGCCGACAATGGACGGCATCCAGTTATCAGCTCTCGTAAGTTTTGTAGGAGCGGTAGTAATTCGAATACGGTCTTGTCCTCGTTTGTCCACGATGAATCGCGTTGCACGAACGAAATTGTCACATCGCCAACCTCGGACGTCCCGCTACTCTGCATTTTTTTGCGAAAGGCATGAACGATTCGCCGATCCAGTTCAGTCGTATCGTCCCGGTTGGCTGCGCCGTCTTTTTCGCCAAGTTCCTCGGTCAGCATATACACAAGATCAATCGGTTGCATGCCGAGGTCAACGATCGTAAGGCTAGAGTCGCGCTCCTCGGGCTGGCTCCTTTCGATGATGAATCTGATGCGTTCAGGACTGCCGAGAATTTGTCCTAACCACTCGTTGAGGCTCGGCTCCATGGCCGCCCGGGGACTGATGTCACCAGGCCAGGCCGTTGGGTTTCCGACCGAGTCCAGATTGAGCATCATGCGATGGGTCATTGTTGACCCACTGCGGGGTGTTCGCACGATGTCCGGCTCTGGCGGATGGTTTCCCTGGGTCATCGCCTGCATCATCGCCCCGCTGCGTTCCATATTCCCCTGCGCAAGCTGATACACGCTCTCTGCTAACGAAAGGTCTGCAATTGCATCCAACGAATCAGCCATGCGCTCGACTTCGGCCTTGATCGCCTTCACCTGTTGCTTGTTAGCGCTATTATTGGGCGGCAATCCCTCAACCTTGTAGGGATACCCTATTGGATCGTCCCTTAATATCGTCTGTTCTATCAACGTATAGCCGTCGAATACGTTTCTGGCTTCTTTGGTTTCTATCTGGTCTCCTGATTCACCTGGCGTGATCTTATCTGCCACTAACGGGTAGTGTTTTCGAAATGCGGGAATAAACTGGCTAAGAGAAGGATCGTCGTGACGATCACTAAGCCCCCGTTCAAACTGATATCCTAGCAATGCACCAAGTTCCTGACCGTTACGTATCCCGTCAAGAAACTGCAGTGCGGTGCGAACACGTTCCGAACACAAATTGACAGCCATTCGCTCAGGATGAGCCGAATCGGCATGCGTTAAGTAGGCATTACGTAACACGGCTGCCGTCGTGGCATGATTGACAGAGGGTGCGGCGATAAAGCCGGCGTTATCAGGTTGTGCAATAATCCGTCCCTTTTCGGGTTCAAGCAACGATTCTGGGATTTCCTCTGGAGAGACCGGCACCGCAGGCCCGCCAGGTTTGATATTTTCCAACCAACCAAAAGCGCCCAGGTAGATTCCGGTCGTCGCCTCGGCTGAATCTTCTTGCAGGTTGCGCAATCTTTCGAGGCGTTCCGTAAACAACCCGGTCTGCCAGGCATCAAGCCGGTAGCTGCACAGATCCAAATGCTCGGCAAACAGGCGCTCTAAGCTTGCGGTGCTTAACTCGGATAACCCAGCGAGTGAGTCTCTGACCTCCCCGAGAAAAGACGCTTCAGGACGGCTCTTGCCCTCCGGAGTTTGTAGGAATTCTACAAGCGAGATGTTGGCGCGACTGACTTGCGGTAAGACTTGGGCAATCTTTGCTTCCATAAACTCCCAACGGGTAACCGTTCGCTTGGCACGTACATTAGATAATTCGATCTCACGACGCGCAACGGACTCAACGACACCGTGGTTTTCATACAGTTGCAACGTTGTGTCGTGATAGGCGAGCAGCAAGGCACGTCGCAACATACGATACAAGAGCGCTTTCGGAATTGGTTGGCGTTCATCCGTCTCGTTCAGGAATTGTTGCCGCTTAATATCGTCGATGGTGCCGGCGACTAACCAACCGATATAGTTCACCCTCACCTCGTCGATTTTGTAGAGAGATTGAAGTGGGTCTTTCTCCGACCAACGTTCGTTCTCCGCAGCGTCTACATCTTCGATAAGCGGGTCGGTGATGTCATCCTGTCTTTTAAAGAAGGCAAGTTCAGTGATCTTGGGTGGTTTGGTAAAATCCAGGCCGAGTTCCTGGAGTAATTTTTCCGACTCATTCACGAGGTGGGCCTGAATGACTTTCGCGATTTCATCCGTGAACGTAAACTGCTGATAGTTCCAAATATACTCCCGACCGACCCCATGGCGACGATGATATTGCACTGATGTCGCGTGCAATCCCAAGGTACTGAGTAGATGATCGAATGAATCTCCCTGTTTGTGAACATGTGAGACGCGATCGATACTCCGAGCCCACTCTTGATCCAGGCGAGTCAATACCTTGTGTACATTGCGCATGAACGGCACATCTTGCGGATCGTTTACGGCAGATGAAAATTTCCATCGTTCAAATGAACTCGTTGGTAAGATGCCATATGGCTGGATCCCAACGCGCAACGCCGGTAATGTTCCTCGCCCAGCCACATGGGAGATAAAAAAGTCACGCACGCGGCGTACCGTATCCGGGCTCAATCCGATCAGCTCTTCTATGAAATACCCGGCGGTCGCAGGCCAAAGGGCTGTGTTCATGAGCTGTGCCTCGCGTACATCAAATCGGTCGGCCTGTTCGACATGTTGCATCAGCGAGTGGTCGATCCCTAATGCTTGGATGAGTCGCTGCGCGTCGCTGCGCATGTCGTATTGGTCCGTTAGCTCGAACATCGCTTCGCCGGTTTCCACTGCATAGCCGCGTTCAGCGCCGGGATCAACGCTACTGAATCCGGAGCCTTGTGCATCGGTGTTATTGGTCGGCGTGCCCTGGAGAATTAATCCCATCCCGTCCTGGGAGTAATGATGATTATCCAGCAATTCTTCAAGAAGCGACTTGCTATCCTGCTCATCCGATGACAATCGTAATCCCATGACCAACAGTCGATCGATCTGGCGTGGTTCCGTTAACGGCACACGTACGGCCATACCCAGCTCAACGGCCCGATCAAAATCGTAGAGCCAATCTAGATTGGGACCTGGCAAGATGTCTCCGCCCCGCTGAACAAGTTCTTCTTCGCTTAGCTGCGGATCCGGACCAGTGATCAATGGATCGGGAATCTGCGCACCGACAACTTCGGCTATCTTGGTTTGTTCCGCATACAAGGTGACGACGAAGCGGTCGGGCATCACTTTTGAGCGGGGTGCTTGTGTCCACGATTCCTGCTTTAATGTTTCCGGATCAAAAGTCGGGAACACAAGTTGGCTCGGCTCGTTCACATCAAGTGTGTCGGGCTCCGTTTCCCGGGCAACCCACGCAGCTCGGGTTGAGCCAAACTCGCCGGCTAAGGCACGCCATGCACCCTTTTTCTGGGTTTCACGTTGAGCATCCTCCTCTTGTTGTCGCGCGTGCCATAATTCCCGCCAATACGTGAGTCCACTTTCAACTTCATCGACCGTTAACCCCTTCTCATGACTGTGCACCGCAATATCGTCCGGAAAGATACGTACCCACAGTTCCGTGCTGTTGTTTTCCGTCATAAACCGGGTTTCGATTCGCACAGGTAACAGGAGAATGGGCAGCCGGTCGTTTAACTCTTCGATCAATTGGCGGGGATTGTCCAAGAGGGTAAAAGCTCGCACGGCTTCGGTCAGCGCATGCTTCGCGGCAGTTAATGTGCCATGAGCATTGTTTACCGTGCTTGCCAGTTGTGCTATTTCCCTTTCCAGTCGTGCAATATCGGTTGTGGCCCCTGTCACGCGGCGATGTCCATGTGCGAGCAGCACTTGCTTGGCGGCCAGTCGGGTTCGATGGAGTCGCAAAGATTGTTCTGCCATGTCGCGTTGTTGTCGCAAGTCTCGGACAAGTTGTTGTTGTTCTCTAAATGTCATCATTGAATCAACTCTGCGAATCCAAGCCCGATAGCATATCGGCGGCGTGAAAGGCGACCATGACCGGTGACTGAAATAACACGTAGGCCATATCCGCTGAATTACTCCCCCATCGAATGCCGGCATCCGGCAACCCTGCTATGGCTTCGGGGACGAGGCCGGCATCCAAATCAATAAAACTAATCGGCTCGGGAATCGCCAAGTGGTTCCAAGCTAATTCGTTCCACTCCTTTGGTGGGGTATTGTCGCTAGGCAGATCCAGACCGAAGCGCGGCTCTCCAGGTCGCTCTTTGATAACAAAAAACCAACCAGGATCGTTGTTGCTGGGTTTTTTACTGCCCTTGGCAACCACGGCAGTCAAATCGAAACCAAGAAATTTCAAATCGGGTTCTATTTCGGCCTTGAAAATCGGCTCGTTCAGATTTTCCTCCGGACTCGTTTGGTCCAGAACTCTGATATCTGCGCCATTTTCGTCTTTGGCCCATTTGGCTCGCTGAGCAAAAATGACGGCGGTCGGATACTTCTTGAGCAGATCACCACGAATCACCACGACTAAACGGGCCTTTTGCTCAGCACCAGTCGGTAAGTCCCGGCCGGCATGATCCCCCAACTTTGAATCTTTTCCCCAGGTATGAATGGGTTGAACGTCAAGGAGGGCCTCTTCAATTTCGGCCGGGGTTTTATCCAGTTCGTGATTCAACGCCTCACTGACATCCCAAAATTGGCGAAAATAACTACCACGTTGGTCTGTCGGATATTCCCGCCACAGCAGTTCGCGGCTCATTTCGTGGTTTAAACCCACCATATAGGCTTCGATGAATCGACGATTCGTTTCCAGCAACGCAATCGTGTTCATTGGGATAAGGTTCAGGTTTGGAATCAATAATTCCGGTGATTGGTCACGCAGTGGCACATACATTGGGTCTGCAAACACTGGATGCGCCATGATCGGCTCGATCGTCTCAACGGGCCGATTTGGTCTGAACGCTGGTGGAATTGCGATCATTGAACGAATCCGTTTTGGGATAGTTTTCGCTGGGTTCAACGAGTCTTTCAGTGTGAGTACTGTGGCTTGAAGAACCAGTGGTTTACGGGGGGGTGGCTTTGGCATTTGGATATCAAATCTGGCATGCAGATCGGTCAATGCGGCACGAAACCCTAAGGCTTCTTTACTGTCGGCCCGTGGCTTGCCTGGACCGGGCAAGGGTGGTCTCTTCCCGGGCTCTGTGATCTTAAAGACCTGGCGAAACGGAACACCTTTGAGAATGTTCACATTCAAGCCCTGTTCACCGACGATGTTCTCGACGGACTTCAATTTAGGAATCACGGGCATAGGGCGGGACGCGGTGCGCACTATTCTACCGGGCGACGATGTTGGCTTTTTAGGAATCACAGGCTTAACAGGCTTAGATGACACGGGATTCAATACTCGATCGGGCAGGGATGTTCGCTTGACTTTTTTTGCCGCGTTGTCGAGTGAAATTTGTTTTTTCGGTGCAGTTTTCTTGGGTGCCGCAGCCAGCTGACCGGTGTTCATGCGTACAAGCATCGACTCTTTATTCCCAGGATCGTTTTGCAACACTTTCTTCATCAGGACGCCGCGTGGACGGATAACACGACGAAATGCAGGGCGCACCGCTGCGAGCGGTAATCGACTCTGTTGTACCCGTTTGTGCAACGTTGCCTGGCTATCTTTAACCCGGGGCAGAACCGTTTGAACTGTTGCAATGACCTGATCATTGGATAGCGTCAGAATTTTTTCTGTAAAAATACGATGGCTGGCGACCAACGCGAGCTGTGCATGTCGGATTTTACGATTGACCTCCAACACATCGCCCAACTGTCGCCAGGCCCTCTGCATGTAATCTTCTTGATTAGCCTGAATGGCTTTGGTCCCCAAACCGCTGGGCACTCGCAGTCGTGGATCTCCGTTTAACTGGTGAATCCAATCATGGTCATTCACATCCAGCCTTTCAACTTTCGCATGCCAACGACCGTATAGAGGGGGGCTGATAATCGGATCAGGATGACTGGTTGGGCCGGGATCTTTTAATAAATCAGCCTGTAAATTAACCGCCTGTTGCAACTCCGTGGTAAACGCAGTTGACGAATCCAGCGGCCAACTGGGTGGTCGCGATATTGTGTTCGGTGCTCGCAATGCGCCTTCTAACCCGATCACCGGAGGCTCTTTCATCCCCGATACGCCATAGTTGGGAGCCTGCATATCCATATCACGGATACCGACTCGTGCGTCGACCGAACGAGCCTTGAGCAGTTTCACGAGAAATTCAAAGTCACCCCGTTCGCCGGTGCGAAAAAACCATTCGTAGTAAACAGGATAATCCACATCGGATTGTCCGCTGCCCCAGGATGGTTTCAGCGCGTCGACACCGAGGGTCGACTGTCCGAGTCCTGCTAATCTGCCTGTCTCGAAGGTCGGAATAACAAAGGCAAAATATCCAGTGTTCGGTTTCAGCCTGCGTGGGCACAACAAGCGCGAAGATGCGTTATCTGAATTTTGTCCAACAAGGTTTTCGAGTGCGTCAATGGCCTGCGCGACACTATGTTGGCTATCGTTCGTCAAGTCCCGGCTGACGTGAACGTGGGCCCAAGCCCAAGTTTGGTCACTGGCCGGAAGGAGTTCTGTTGGATTTTTCGTTAGGGTGACGGTGTTAAGCGGTGCACCAGGCACCGGCCTGCGTGTGAACTCGTCTTCGGCGAGTATGGCTAGAACCAGCCAGGGCCTTAGCCGGTGTTCTCCCGTGGCGGCTGCGGGTGTATAACGCCAGGGAAAATCTTCCTCGTAGAATTCGATGAACGGCAAATAGTTCGGTTCGAAATCGGTTATCCAATTCCGTGGTTCGGTTTTAATGATCGCGCGTGGATTAATGCCCACGACATCACCAGGGCCCACCAAGTGAACCTGGTTGCTGATGGGTGCGGTGCTATTGACGCTCAGACTGATGTCGATAGTTGCACGCTCAATCAAGGTTGATGGATTGCCTAGCGTATCAATCGTGCTAATCCGTCGACCGATCCCCTGTTTCAGCCAGGGGAGAAAGGTATACATCGCCAACGGGTCATTCATGATGCTGTCCTAATTCAGTTCAAAGGCCGGGACGGTCTGCAGGCGTCCAGTCAGGCCCGGGGTTTGAGCAATGAGTTCCTTCATATACCTCAATGCCTCCGCTTCGCTCCGGCGAACATGATCGGCGGCAGCCGGGGCCAACTCATTCACAGTCACCACCGCAAAGGATTCCTGCTCCACCCGCACCGACTGAGGCGCCAATGCGGATTTCCTTGTGTGTGCATGAGACAGGGGAGATCTCGCAATCGTACCACCGGCAGCCCAGGCCTGGAACGCCAAGCCGTATGGGCGCACCCGTGTCGGTGGCCGAGGCAGATCCCGCTGCGAATCAATGTAGCTCAGCTCATAGTCGACCTCGCGCCGGACCACATGGGACGACTCGAACGCCTCGGTGTCCGAGAGGCGTATTCCGCTGTCGTACTGTTCGAATGATTGACTCGACAGCTTCTCCTCATCACTCTTGTGAAAAAACTGGGCCGGGGCAAACGACTCCCTGGCGGTACTCGGCGTGTGAGCTTGTCCGTTGATCAGAACCTGGGTCACTCGAAATTCGTTCCCATCCCGCGGATGCTGGTGCCCAACCGTATCAATTCGGACATTCAAGGGCACCACTTTTTGGCTGACCGACAGGACGCCCAAGGGATGCGCGATGATTGTTTGGGATGCCGTATCCATGTCCTTCAGACTGACTAGGAGATGTCGGCGGGCGGGCAAGCGCGCCTCCCAATTCCCCGGCGCCTTCAACGCCATAGTGATGAGCGGCAGGACGTTCAGATCATCGAGGCGTGTATCCACCACCTGCCCGAACGTCTTCGTGAACCTGACCTTGACCTTGATAAACCAACAGAGCTTGAGCGTCGCGGTCCCTTTGGCCTTCCAGGGGGTGGTCCCTTCCAGGGTCAGCGCTAAGCCAATACTGGCTATACTCTTCGACCCTCGACGTAAGGCCAACATGGCCTTAATCTCCGCCACAAAATAAAACGGGGAAAACCGAAAGAGGGTATCAAAGGCCAGTATGCCATAGACGTTAAAGGACCCCGCCCCCGCATAGAGTTCAATCATGGCCCCGAATTGCACCGTGTTGGAGGTGATGGCAAAGTAGCTCTCCAGCGTCAGGCGCGGGTTGTTGCCCGACAGCAACTGCACGGTCATGCGTTTGAGTGGAGGCAGCGTCATGGCGGGGGGCTTATAGGCGGGATGAAAGCCTCCCACGGTGAGTAAGAAGTTGGGGTCCGCGCCCCAGTTCAGACGCACGGCCATGTCGCCAGCCAGCGGAAAGGTCAACAGCTTCGAATCGTAGATTGTGGCATCAAACGACAACTGCTCTTTTTGGAAGTCGACTATGCCCAGGAAATTAACTTGCAACTTCAGAAGGGGTTTTTCCTCGTCAGGGAGCTGCGCCTTGAGCACACCCAGGAGGGCCAACGTGACCGGTTCCGGCATTTCCAGCGCCAGACCCAGATCAAGCGTGATGAGCGTGGGGGTGCCCCAGCCGAGTTTGCCCATCGGCCCAAACACAAACCGCCCGCTTTGGGGGGGAAAGACCTGACGTAAGTCGCTGATGATGCGGCTGGCATTGGCGACCGGGTCGGGCGGAAACAAAATGGAGGATAAGGTGTTGTCCCGAATCCCGGTGCGTAGGCGCTCGATCCGCATGGTGCGGTTTAATCCGAGTAGGCCGCCCACGCCATTCAGCGTAAACCCATATCCCAGCTGAATGGGAGTGAATTCCGCGGTGATCAGGATGAGGAGTGAGAACCCCGACTCGTCGTCTGGAAGTCGCGTGGTCAACAACCCAATCGCCTTGAGCGCGATCTTGTTTTGGAACTCCAGTTCCAGGATGCCCACGTAGCGGGCTTCGTCCCGCTCAAACTTGAGAAACCCGCCGCCCTTGAACCCACCACCATCCAGAGACAAGCCCACCCCCGTCGGGGGTTTGAAGCCAATGTCGACATCAAGGGGGCCGAGATTACCGCCCTCATCGGGAAAAGAAAATTTGGCGATAAGACCAAGGTTTTCCACCACGGCCGTGAGTGGACCCAAGTTGGCTTTGATGTCGGCACCCAGATTGATGGGAATCGTTCCGTTTGTTGGTTGGAAGCCAAGTGTGAGAGTGGGAACCTCAATAAGGCCAAGATCCAGATGAACGGGAACTTGGATCTCGACACCACCACTGCCGCCAAAATAAAAACCGCGTACATTGGAAAATCCAAGCGTCAGCTCAAAGTTTGTCTCAATCCCGTCTTTCGGAAGAATCTTCTGCAAGAACTGATCGCCTTCGCCAGCAGAAATCACCAGTTTACCGCCTTGCAAGTCCGATTCAACAAACAACTCCTTGCGCGGGTTGGTCTTATCAAGTGAGAGCCCCGCGCGGCCCGAGATCCTCTGAAACTCCAGGCGACTGCCGTTGCGGTGGCCGAGTACTACCGTCGGATCAATGTCCTCCCTCTGGTATTCAATTGATGCTTTTAGTTCGGCTTCCACTTCTGTAGGTGCATCTTCTCCTCCAAACCCGACAAGTATCTTGGGTTCCTGCTCAGGTCGCAGAATCAGTCCCAAGCCGCCCACAAGATTCAGACTGCTGTCGATCGTGACGGCCACGTCATCAGCCACTTGCATGCGCAAACCCAGCACACCATTAAAAGATGGCATGACCGCGAAGCCTGGTTTGATGATGTCGTCACCTGGCAGCTCAATTAATCGCAACTCTGCTGCCAGTCTTCCGTTGGTTCGCTGACGTTCTAAGAAGACAGCGGTCACGGCCTCGCGCTCAGGATCGCCAGGAACCAGTATGCCCCCCTCCAACTGCTCTGCGGTATCGGTCTCGAAGATACCGCGAGTCACCGCAACACGAAGCGTAATCAAAAGGTTTTCGATTTGATCGAACAGAAAATCGACCTTGAAGTCATCGGTGCCCCAGCCAAAGGCATTCTGGAAAATTAATGCAGGGTCGTCGATAACATCGGCGAGATCGGTGAAGCGAAATGCATAGCGTACGAAGGATGGGCGGTTGCCGATTTCCCGCTGATAGTCGATACGCATGAGACCCAGAATACGCAGGGCAAATGCGATGCCTGAGTAATGTCTAGTGAGATAGTCCGCAACGAGGTTTTCGGCTAGCTGCGTGGGGAATTCCGCCTTGAAGTTGTCCGCATTCAGGTGTGATGGGAACGTACTGTCTTGGGCATTTCTAAGGCTTCGGATGTCGGTATAGACATCCCTGATATTTTTGCGCAGACCTTCGATCGTGGCGGGATCCTGATCCCCGTCTCTCACCCTTTCCAGTGCTATGAAGACGGCATTAAGGCTGCTTGCTAGGTCCGCGATCGGCGTTGGAATTTCATCCACACCCCAACCCATTCGTGCCATGAACGTGATGAAGGTGGCCGGAGACGCAATCGCCTCGCGCAGGGGCATAAGAAGGTTTCCAGTTTCTTCAACCAGAATGCTTAGAGTGTCACGGTCGCCGTTTGCCATACTCAGGGATACTCACAATCATCCAGCTCAGCGTGCTTCGAGGGATCAACCCGGTTAACGATAAGATATTTGCACACAAAGCAAAATTGGCCTTCCTCGTCCTCACCTTGAGACGCTCGCATCTTGCAACCCCCGGCTGGCCGGTAAACCCGGACGGTGGCATCGCTGCCACCCTCATATAGCCCAAGAAGTGTGTACCGAGCACAACACGGTGCCTTCACCCCTGGCACTTCCTCAGGATCATCAGGCTTGCCACCGTCTGGGGGATCGCTGAGATTCTGTGCATCTTTGTTGTGATTCTCAGAGAGCGCCCTACCAGGAGGTAGCGAGGGATCCCAACTGAAGGCTCGCATAAATGTCATTACGCCGGTCTTGACGAGGTTAGCCGGCTGACCGAATTCTTGTTTGGGGATGTAGAGCACACTGCCTGCGGGAAAAGACCTTGTATGAGGCGGGGCGCCGGTGAGAACGATGGTCTGGGTATCGGGAATACTGTTGATAGTCAATTGCAATAGGTCTTCATCCGTGATCGGGAGCTGCTTTCGCTTGCGTGAAAATCGCACTTCGTGTTCGACATTCTCATCTGGCCTGCAATTCGTAATGATGAACATCGAACCATAGTCCCGGGTCGGATCTCCGCCATTGATGCTCTCGAAATTATCAAACGTCCAGTGACCGTTGGGATCATTGGCATTCATGAAATCGACGAGTTGCGGGAAAGTGGTGAAATTATGCGGGCCGGGGTTAGGACCGTCTACTCGCCAGCGATTCAGTGTGAAATCGTTGCAGTCGAAGAAGTGATCGCCCAGTGTTCGCAAGAGGTTGTAGTCGCGGAGTCTAATTTTGTCTCGCCGCAGGAAAACCGGAGTGCCCTGGTCTCTCGCCTTACGCCAGCGCCGTGTTTGACCCTCTGTAAGCGTGACGGTGATCTGACTCCCTGTGACTTCGCTTGGAGTTTCGAGCATATCGGCCTGCTTGATGCGGTGCAGGGTTGCCCACTTCACATTGTTCGGGTCAACTGGAGTGGGAAAGTCCAAATTGCGGATGTTCCCGGGCTTAGGAGGAATCTCAATGCTTCGCACATACGTGAGGTTGTCGGATTGTTCGACGCTGTGGCTGGCGCCACGGCGTCGGCGGTCGTACTCGTCTCCAAGATTGAAAGAATGTCCGAACTCGTGGGCCAAAATGTTTAATACACTGGACAACTTCGGTTTGATTTTCTGTGTCATGTTCAGCGGCCGAAAGTCAGGATCGCTGCGATCTACTTCGAAACTGTACTTATGATCCGTGCCGAGTGCGATGCGCACCTCCACACGCCGCTCCGCCCTACCACGGGCTCCTTCGTGGTTGGTCAGGATGCAGACGAGACCTGCACTATTGACTTGACGTTCGGGGGCGCTGGGATCCGGGTCAATATTTCTGTCCCACACTACTCCAACGAGGTGATCTGGATCGGTGGCCACCACTCGAGGATCCGCAAACCTGGCGATGTGCCTAATGATCAACTCGTGTCTGAAGCGGGTGAATTCCGGCGCGGAGCGTCGTGGGTCGTGCACCAAGGATCTGGGGTCCCTGACCCTCGCCTCGAACCATGTATGCATGCGTTTCGCGAAATCCACCTGTCGGTTATTGGGGTCCCCCAGCACAGGTGGAACGACCATGTCGTCGTGGATGTGTTTTTCAGACTCACGGTCGCCCCAGCGCGACCCCTGCTGCATCCCGTAAAAGGTATCCCGCGTCTGCGGAATACCTGCGGGCGTCAGCTTCTTCCATTCATCCACAACGTTGTTGACGGCGCGATTTCGCTGAAATCCCATCAGCCGCGGCACGCTGTTAGCGGCATTCCAACGAGTTCTTAACGCATCGTTGGACAAGGCCGAGTCTATAAGGGGAATCGGTAGTCCAATGAGGATAATCAGCTCGCGTAGCGAATACGATCCCTGCGGACTGCCTTTTTTGGGCGTTTCTTTCCAGGGAATCGCCCTTCCCGTAGCCAAAGACATTTCAGGAGCAATCGTTATGCCATTCTCTACTGATTGTGCAAAGTGGCTCCAAATGTTGAACCCATCTTTTAAAAGGTTAAATGGGCTGTGCCGTTTGCAATCAAACAAATCATGCGACAGTTTTTTCACGGTCTCTTGAAAGCGATCAAAGTCCGATGCCCTGAATCCTTCACCCAGGAAAAGAATGTTGTGCCGTGTTCGACGAGGTACCGTCCCATTGAAGTTGCCGGTTACTCTATCGAGCACCGGATTCGGCGGGTCCGTTGGATCGCTTCGAAGGTTTATACAGCGTACGGTGAGAAGATCAACTTCTTGCAGGAGATCGCCTTCGATCGTCGTTTCCCCAGCGGATACCCCACGGACGCGGTCGCGGTATTGATTGCCGTTGGGAAAGTTGGTGTCCAATTCCACAACCGCACGATTATCGGATGAAAGCTGAACATAACCGTGTCCCGTGATATCACCCACAACCCCACCGTGCGCCGCATCTCTATCGAACAATGCATAGAGAGATATCTGGCTGTGCGCGAAATCAGGATCCTGATACACCGACAGGGAATTATTGCCAAACCACCATCCGTTCATTGCTTGGTGGACTTGGATACGTGCCACGAGATAGTGGTATTCAACCTGCACCCCCGCATCGTCCTGCAACTCGGGATCGAGGTAGCGGATCTGCATGAAAACCGTCCCGACTCCTCTTGGCTCGAGTGTGCGAATCCCGGTGTTGCTGTCGAAGGCCAGGTGGACGATATCCCGATCAATACGATCTTGGTCGATGGTTGGCGGGAGCACCCCGGCACCGGGGCTTTGGGTAGAGGCGGCGGGATCGAAAAAATCAAATTCCAAGTCATTGGTGACGACCTCTAGGTCGTGTCTCAGACCGTTCCTCTCAGCCTCGAATACTCTCAGCTCAAGATTGTTGAGCGAGGTCTCGGGGTCGGTGGGGTCGCGCCGGAAGTTTGGATCCAGGACGAGATGGATATCGCAAAAAGGTTCTAGCAGAATGAAATCTGCCATGATGCTCAACTGCCTTTTTTACACGTCACGCACCTGTGCCCGCGATTTCAGGAAACCATTATCACGATTAGTTCGTAAATTGTCTACCGGTTCCCTGAACAAACGGGTATCCGATATTGGGGCGTTGAGAAAAAGTTGTCGAGAGTTTTCCGCCTATATCCAGTGGCGGTAAATGATTTGGGGTCCCCTATGTGTGAGTGGGTCCTGGTCGCGAGCAACAATAGGTTTCTATAAGAAGCCTTTGTGAACTTCAATTCATTCGTGGCTCCCTCTCAGAAAATTTTTGTGGACGGACGATTACAGTCATCTCTTTCAAATGATCGAACCGAGATCTAGTGGCCCTTCCGAAACTTCAAGATCAGAACCTTATTGATGCCTTTGGCGCGAACAAACTGTATGACCCGATCTCGTGATGGCACACTCACAAACTCAGATGAAAGCAAAACCACTCAGATGAAAGCCAAAACAAATTAGGCGCCTGTGTGCTCGGGCTGTCCAGAGAATGGCCATGTTGAACCTGTTTGTCAGATTCCATCACTATATGCGGTGGGAACTGACGCCACGCCAATTTTCATTCTTCATCTAGAAATTGGCCGAACCAGACGAATTAACAGAAGGGGCTTCGTGTGGCGTTAGGATTAA
>BQIY01000006.1 GCA_021604265.1 Nitrospirales bacterium | reverse complement strand
GAGAATGGTAAGATCTTCCGCTTCGGCCAAGGCTGGCAAAGGTCCTAAAGCTTTACGAATATCCTGATCTTGATTGGCATTCAAGCCTTCACCGAGATGACTCATCAGTGGGTCAATAATCAAAACCTTTGCCTTCACTTTTTTAGCTTCTGCGGCAAGTAAAGGGATATCATCCGGCAAATTCAGACCACCTGCATCCTCTTCGCCAACTTTGAGTTTAATCATGTGCACTTTGGTGAGGTCGGCCCCCGCTGCCCTAAGTCGTGGAACAAGAGTATGGACAGGTGAATCCTCAGCCGATGCGATGAGGACATCCACTGGCTTTCCTGTGAAAACCCCTGGGCATTTACCAGCGCTCATCTGCGCTGCTAGGTCCATGGCAGTCATGCTCTTGCCGACGTCTGGATCGCCACAGAGCAGCGTGATGGCTTTGTAGGGGATTCGGCCTTCCCAGACCCAATTGGTCCTTTCGGATTTGATCGTATCCCCTCGGACTAATTCCATACGACGACCAGCGATGAAGGGCGCCTTGGGGGAACCTGGCGCCACGGATTTGGCTGAGTCCAACAAAACCTTAAAATCCAAAGCTGTTCCACCGCCCTGCTGCCATTCGGTGAGATCGTTGTATTGAAATGGACACTGTAACCAATAACGGTGTTTTACAGTTCCGGGGAGGATCTTCAAAACCTTTTTTCTATACATTTCTCCGGTGGCGTCATTGTCCCCGACAACAAATACTTTCTCTTTTCCTTGGAGAATTTGAAAAGACTCGGCCCTAACGGAATTTTCCCCTGTGTGATTGCAGGTAGCTACCCAATCTCCATGGAGGCCTAGCTCCCTCAACCAATTGTTAGTCGTTTCCACATCCCTTTCGCCTGCACAAGCAATGACGACCGACGCTGCTATGACTGCATCCCGTTGATAAAGGTCCGGCTGACAGGGAGACAACTTCCAAACCCCGGAACCATCAGGTTCGGTATTCCATTGAAATTTTGGGTCTTGGTTATTGGTCTGATTCATACGAAGGTGATACGCGATCTTTCCTCCCGCATCGCTCCATTTAAACGCCCGGATGATTTCTGGCTTCTTAGCTTTACCCATTGCGATGGACCGCCTCCGGAAGGAACAATTCCACTACTTGGCGCATTTGATCAGGAAACCTTCTAATGCTTTCCTTTTTTCCTACTAGATCGAAAATGTCAGATCCCTTCTCGCCCAAACACCCTTGTGAATGACACTTTGCCCTGTCATCGAAAATGGAGCCGCTGGGATTATTGTCTCCATTGTGGTGATTCTCTGGAAAGGGACAATGGAAAATGCCTTTGGCATTTGGCGGACTTCCATAATGTGTAAGAACTTGTTCTATGGAGACTCGCCGTTTGATTTCATCTTTATAAAGGAATTTAGAAGACATCACGCCATGCCCCCTTCTTAGGATCCCATCTGTCTGCTAACTCACTTAGTTTTTGTACATAGTCCAAGATTGGATTATCTTCAATTGCACTCCATTCCTCTGGGTGGGTTAGTCCTACTTTGGCCAACTCCCAGAGGTCTGGAACACTAAAAAGATAGCGGACGACTTGTTCGTCTTTATCTTTTGAATCCAACCCTTTTTCATCAGATTCGAGGTAAATTTCATAAGCGGTAGAACCAATCTGTTCCAGTGCACGGGAGTAATTTTTTTCTACAAAATGAATTCCAATAGTTTGGGTAATGGCAATAACCCAGCCTAATCCTTTATCTGGTTTACTTAGTGTCTGGTCATTTCTAAGCTGATAAAAATAATCGAGCAATACCTCTAGGACAAAGGATTGTTCTTCTAATGAGCGATGGCCAACTTTGGAATTACGCTCCTTCCGGTTATCTGCCATGAAAATATCAAACCAAGTTTCACCTAATTGCTGTTTTAAATCAGTTTTGTCTGATTGAATCATCCGTCCCTCCATTGAGTTTTAGGAACTGACCCCTCTTGGTTGCCGCACGGAGGGGCTTTACATTTGGCTCGCATGGTTTCCAGGATTTGATCCAGGTCAATTGCCGCTGGGGGTGGCTTCTCCTGTATGCGTAGCTGCCTGTTTCATCGCTTCCCGTAACTCCGCAATCGAGAAACGAATTGCCTTTCCTTGCCGATACGAAGGCATGAGCCCCGCTTTTGCAGCTTTGTAGAGTGTGAACCGTGAAATCCCTAAAGCCTTTGCGGCTTCATCAACTTTCACTAAACATTCAGTTGTCATGCTGTCCTCCGTAGTGGATTGAAAGGGAATACTGACTTTCAATGCACAAGGTAAAACAACAGGAAGTGATCCACAAAAATATATCAACTGGTCCCAGTTGATATATTTTCTGTTAAGGAGAAGGGTGGGGACTTAATCTTTGTGGTAGGTCTTTTTGCGTTGGCCTTGCTCGTCAAGCCAAGCCCGGTAGCGATTATTGACGAACTTTTCGCTTACCCCAAGGTGTCCAGCTATCGCCCGGCATATAGCAGCCCCCTTGCGGTTTATATTTTTGGAGAGCTTCTCAGGGTTCTTCCCAGGGGAAGATAGGCGAGAAATGTAGCTCTCGTCCTGGGCAATCTTCAAAAAGTAGAAGCGTACGGTCATCTGGAGTTCGAGGTTGTAGGGCGTCTGGCCACCTTTGGATTTGGATTTGGGAAGCTTTTTTACTATCAACTCTGTGGCCTTTCGTGCTTGACCTAAGGTGATCCCTGGATACAAGGCTAACACTGCCACCTTACAGGCCTCAGGCTCATCCTCATTGCCTTGATAGCCAACCATGACGTGATAAGGCTTGAAGGGGCTATATTTCTCCGCTCCCTCAATGGTTTTTGTGTTCAAATGGCGAAGCCTGGTTACTGAGGTAGGAATGTATGACCTAAACGCGAGCCTCCACGTTTCTTGAGGAGTTGGAGTGATGCGATGGGGTAAGGTTGGGGGATTGTCGAGCTTGGAAGTAGGCTTGGTCGTCTTCTTCAGGGATTTATGGCTTTTGGCTGATAACTTGGACGGATCCTTACACGAGGAAGGGGTCGAAGACTTCTTTCGTTTGGTCAATCCCATGGTGCTATCGAAAGTTTCTGATTGAAAAGGATGGAGGGCTGATGGCCAGGAAAATACCCTCGAACCCAGAGCAGGTTGACCCATTGCCACCGAGTTAGTCACGGATGAAATTAGCCTACCATTCGCAAAACCAGACCACAATAAATAACAAACTTAGTCCCCGAGGTCTGGGATTCTCCCCCCTTCGGTCCAGCATTGCCTTTTTTGCCTTCCATCTTTCTCTCTGATTTTATTGTCTGAAGTGGTATAGTTTGGCTTGGTATTGCACTTTTTCAAACTCCATCCTGAAAAGACAATCCTTAAGGCATGAGTGATATTTTCATCAGCTATGCCAGCGAAGACCGTGAGTGGGTTCGGGGTCTTGCTTCGGCCTTAGAGGGCCAGGGGTGGTCCGTGTGGTGGGATAGACGTATTCCTACAGGCCGATCGTATGACGAGGTCATTGAAGAAGCCTTGGAGGAGGCTAAGACGATTGTTGTGGTATGGACTAAATCCTCGATTAAGAGTCAGTGGGTAAAAAATGAAGCGAAGGTGGGCTTGTTCCGAAAGTCCTTATACCCCGTTATTCAAGGAGAGGTGGTAAGTCCGTTGGAATTTCGCCATCTTCAAACCGCTCAGTTACTTAATTGGATACCCGGACAACCTTCTCCCGAATTTGACCATTTGATCCAGGATCTCTCGCGGACGCTTGGGCCATTGCCCTCACCACCTGTATCGGTAACTGAGAAAGCCGCCCAAATGTTGGAAGTGCTAGAGGAGATGATACTCATCCCCAAGGGGCCATTTTTTTATGGTGCTGAGCGAGATCGAGAAGATATTCCCTATGATTACTATATGGATATTTTTCCGGTGACGAATGCTCAATACAAGGAATTCATGCTCGCTAATGGCTATGGCTTGCAAAAATTTTGGTCGGAGGAGGGATGGGCCTGGAAGCAGGAAAAACAAATGAGTTGCCCAATCGATTGGACTGATCCCAAGTGGAACCAAACGGACCATCCCGTTATTGGAGTCAATTACTATGAGGCAGAAGCCTATGCCACCTGGGCGGGTAAGCGATTGCCTACCGAACAAGAGTGGGAGAAAGCCGCGAGGGGGACCGATGGTCGGGAGTATCCGTGGGGAAACGAGTTTGACAGTTTTAAGTGTAGCTGCAATAAGTGGACGTGGTTAATTGCAACAACCACATCAGTGGACAAATACCCCGAGGGGAAAAGCCCCTATGGGTGTTATGATATGGCAGGCAATGTGTGGGAATGGTGTGCGAGTTGGTATGACCAGACCGGAGGCCATCGCGTGATTCGTGGTGGCTCGTGGCACCATGAGGGAGCGCTACGATCTTCATCCCGGAGCTGGCTCAAGCCTGATGCCAGGGACGACCTCACAGGGTTTCGTTTGGCCCAGGACACATTTTAATTCTTTGTCCATTTACCCTTTTCCTTTTTCTTACATGCTTTCAGTGGTGCAACCGACGCGGAGCAATCCCAGAAAACACCAAACTGGTCTTCCCCCGTTTTCGTGGACTGGTGAGTTAAGAGTTTGTAATTCCTGTTGTCGCATAGATTCCAGGCGGCAACCCTTGTGAATAGGAGTGCCGACGCTGACGATTATACAATCGCTCGATAGAGGCAACGATATCCGTTCGGGCTTCGCCCCGAGTCCGATAGCGTCGTCGGTGGACTCGTTTCCGTCTCAAGAGCCCAAAGAAACTTTCCGCCACCGCGTTGTCATAACAATTCCCCACACGGCTCATACTGCTGACCATCCCCTGTGTGTGTAAGAACGTTTGAAACTCGTGGGCGGTGTATTGTGTCCCCCGATCGGAGTGCAAGACGACGACTGCTGAGGTCGTCCGTTGCTCCAGCGCCATCTGAACGGCTTGGAGCACCAAGCCGCGGTCTTGCTGGGGTTGCATGGCCAATCCAATGACCTGACGCGAGAACAAATCCAGCACGACGGCCAGATATAGCCATCCTTCGGCCGTGGAATTATACGTGATGTCCGTCACCCATTTGGTGTTCGGCGTCACGGCGGCAAAGTCTCGGGCAAATGATTGCTGACGCCCTCTGGTCGAGTGCCCGTTTTGCGAGGACGCCAACGTTTCTTTGACGGAATGCCTTGCAGCCCTCCTGCTTCATGAGTCGAGCCACCCGATGCCAGCCACAGGGTTGGCCTCGCCCCTGCAACTCCTTCCAGACCTTCGGACTGCCATAGACCTCACCACTCGCCGTATGAATGCGTCGAATCTCCTTGGCCAACTCTGTATTGGCCTTTGCCCGAAGGCTCTTGGGACGAGCTTGCCTCGCATAGTAGCCACTCGACGAGACGCGGAGGAGCCGACACATCATGCGAAGGGGAAACAGCCGGCGACAGGAGGCAATCACGGCATACCTCGCGGCGTATCCCTGGCAAAGAAGACCGCCGCGTCTTTTAAAAAATCTGGTTCTCGCTTCACCTGGGCCAGCTCCCGTTTCAGTTTGGCCATGACTTCATCCCGCGGGATCCCTTGGCCTCGAAACGCCTTCAACCCCTCCTGCTTCTGTTCGCGACACCATCGACTCAACACATTCGTGTGAAGTCCTAAATCTGCGGCCACTTGGCCGATGGTCAGATCGGCCCCCGTCGCCATTTGGACGGCCTCGTGTTTTAACTTGAAAATTCCCCGGTAGCTTGCTACGGGGTTCTCTGTCTTTGGTACCCTCATGAGGTGTGAAACCTCAACATGGAGATAAAGTACAGAAGGGTTCTCCTTGTGCGTGGCAAATCCATGACCATATTGTCTTTCCGGTCAAGTACCGCAAAGCTCTCTTGGATGAGGCCGTGACAAATATTATCAAAGAGACTGCGGAAAGCATTGAGGAACGGTATCCGATTGAAATGGAAGCTCTAGGTACAGACAAGAATCACATTCATATACTCTGCAGTGCCCATCCCAAGGTAGCGCCTGGGCGGATTGTGCAAAGGTTTAAGAGTATTACCGCGAGAGAAATCTTCCGCAGGCGGCCTGCAATCAAGCGGGAGCTGTGGGGGGAGAATTTTGGTCCGATGGGTATTACGGGGCAACAATAGGAGAGCGGGCCAATTGGAAAATAGTGGAACGCTATGTCCAACACCAAGGTTGCCCCAAAGAAGACCTCCAACAGCTTAGACTCTTTTAACTCTTTGATACCCCGTCAGCTTGCTGCGGGGTTCTTCATTTCCTTCGAAAACCTCCTCCGCTTGGCCATGACACACCTCCTGGCTCATTTTGAACCATTTTCAAGGTGTCCACAAAATCAGGGGAAGACCAAGAATAAGAGTGTAAATGTAGGTCAAAAGAACTATGCGGCTTTGTTAATTGGGTCTTCCTTGCTCTTTTTCTGAGGGTTTAAAAGTTTTAACTTGAGGTCCTCTTTAGAGGAGGTGGTTTATGAACAAAAATACCTCATGTAAAAAGTTTTTTTCTGTCCCTCTTAGGTTTCGTTCCCCACTTCTTTTTCGACCTGAGTATAGTCCCAATCTTTAAATTCTAAATTCGAAATTTGTCCTCTAAAGCTATGGCAGTGGCACGCCATGGCTATCCCTAGTGGTTTATCTAATGGCAACCAGGAGGGTCAAAAATGCAAAAGCCAAATCAACATCCAGAGCAAAGGACAAGAATTTGGGAGCAACCCTATACGCAAGAATTGCTGCTCTTATGGGCTGAAATCTTTGGTTTAAAAGTTAGAAGTGCGATTGAATATCCAAACGATATTTTTAAAGTTGTTGTTGATAGAACTCAGGCAATACTTAACCGATTTAATGAAAGGGAGGGAGAAGTATGTCTTTTTCTTCGCAATCCGGTTACTGATCGGCTAATCCTGGAGCGATCTACCGTATCGTGTTTAAATCCTGGCACCGTTCCTCCTCCAACCCAATTATTTGAAAACATGAAAAATAATTATGACCCTGCTTCCCAGACCGCGTTTTATGACTTATATGACCGCCTTTCCTCACAGTCTGAGAAGCGTTCGGAGTATTCTAGAAAAATGAGAGGGTTGACGGGGTGGGTAGCGGTTTCGGGGCATCCCCTGCTTATCAATGATCAAAATGATTTGAACGATCTTATTTCCAAATTAAAAATTGATATCCCATTACAAAGTACCTGCTTGGTATACGGAATGCCCCTATGGGGTAATCGCGTTACGGAATTTCTTTATGAAGATCCCCATAAATGGATAAAGCATTATCTTGCCGTTCCTATAAAGTCCATAATTAATCCCAATTGTACCATTGGTGTCTTGCGCTACGCCTGTTCTCTAGAGTCCCAAGAATTAAATGAAATGGATCAGTGGGCGCTCAGTTGGCTTGCCCAAATTATCTCAAACATAAAAAATTTAGAATATGAGAAAACTGTGCACGATCGAAACAAGACACTTCCACATCGAATTGCTCATTTAAGGGAAAATGGCGATCTTCACTCCTTTTTGGAATTTTTGGCAACCTCCTTACGGTCAAAAATCGCATCTGCTTATATTTCAGTGACAGAAGAAGATAAGACAAAATTACGGTTAATTGAAGCATTTGGGATATCAGGAAAAATAAGTGACCTGCGAAAGAAAGGTGAGATTGAGGATTATAGCCATGAACGAAGCGGATTGACATGGCAACTCTATGAATCGTTTCAAAATCGGGTCAAAGTTTATTCTTCAGTGGGGGATGATAAAGCTTGGACTGGGCGAAACACGGATATCTTTTATAAACATGCATTGGCAAAGCTAGGCTTCGAATTCATTAGTGAACAGTTAAGGAATCAATCTGAACGAGGACCACTAGTAAGGTCCTATTCGATAAAACTGATGGGTATGGGATTAAGTGAAAAGAATGTTCCGGTTGGAGTTCTCAAAGTCGAATTCCCTTCGGATTACGATTCATCCTTCCACTATAAAGATGAAGACAGACAATTTTTCCAGGATTGTGCCGAAGAGATAAAGCTCGAATTGGTCAAATATAAAGATATGATCAATGGAAAATGGTTTAAAAAATCCAATGACCAAAGTGTATGTGAATTCGTAAGAATTGCAGGTTATATTTTCCAAAATAAATTGATTGATAAAAATCATCATATGGAGTTTTGGACAAACGCGGAAAAATTCGCGAAAACCCATTATGAAACAATCAAGAAACTTGATGACCAGATTCTTCAGGAAATTAATTTAAGGGAACGGGAATGGTTATTTGAAATTAAGAACGTAGGAAAGAAAATTTTGGGGATTGTTAGGCGGTGGTGGGTATGGTTATAAGATAATTGTAGATCCCTGTGAGTAATTGGGGGGACACCAAAAAGTTGATAAAAAGCTGAAAGGCCAATAGAACTAACCTCTGCACCTGTCCCAACACGGGTGTGGAGGTGACCCCCAAAAAAGAGTTATTAAGAAAGTACTATCAAAGCCAGCGCGGAGGACCACGTGGCGTAAGCCCGTGGGTGAAAGCGCTCTCCGCTGGAAGCGGGGGGCTCCTTGCCACCTGAGGGGTTTTGGATGGCACTGGCGCATGGAAGTTCGGCTCAGTGCCCATGGGGCGTATCAACATCAATATCATGTGGTGTGGATCCCCAAGTATCGACGGCGCATTTTGCGGGGGGCAATCAAGCTCTTTGTGCAGGAGCAGTTGCCGCACATCCAACAGTATCATCCCGATGTGGAGGTACAGCAATGGAGTGTGCAGATTGACCATATCCACATGGTGCTGGTGATATCTCCGAAATATGCGGTCTCGAGTATTGTGGGCAAGATGAAAGCGAATGTGAGTCGGCAACTGCGGCTCCGGTATCCCGAACTGAAGCGGACATACTGGGGGGCGGTGTTGTGGTCTCCGGGGTTCTTCTCTTCGACGGTGGGGTTGAATGAGGCCGTCATCCGGCGGTACGTGGAGCATCAAGAACAAATGGACAAAGGGCAGATTCAACTCGAATTTGAATTGTAAGTGCCACGCGGCGTAAGCCCGTGGGTATCTACTCCTGTAATAACCTTTAAGATTGTGTCTGGGTTGCGGAGGTTGCGGGTAGATGTCCCTGTTTGTCCTTTCCTGTCCGCGCTACCCCGCTAAACGGTTGAGATTTCTGTAGATCCCTATAAATTCGAAACCCGTCACTCAGGTGGTTTTTTTTCGGATAGTATTCGGCATTTCAATCTTTATCTTCCTCAGGCCGCTAGAAATGCAAATGGTCTTCCCCCCGGTTTAACTTAATAAGGGCCTAAAAGGGACCTGTTCGAAAAGTCTGCGTTCATCAGATCTATTCCAGAATAAGTAAAAACACTTGTCACGGTTTTTGTCACGGTTAGACCCTCCAACTAGAGTTGACCCCAAGCAAAAGGAAACGACGTAACATTTTGTTAGTGTTAGCGTTTTAGCTGTATTGTGTGATTCCTGGTTGCAGGCTGTTGCTTAGAGAATTTGGGTTAACTTGCTTCCCAAGCAAGTTGTCGGGGGTTCAAATCCCCTCGCCCGCTCCAATTCAATCAATCACTTAGACAATTTCCCGTTCCTCTCTACCCCCTCCGTTGACTATTTTTGTGTCGGTTCCAAAATCGCGGCCTTGTCCAAACGTCCCTACGCTTTCAACGGCTTCCTGTAAATGAGTCGGGGACAGATGGGCATAGCGTTGAACCAGGCCGGTTCCACTATGCCGAAGCAGAGAGGCAATCGTGCGGTCAGATTGTCCGCACATAGCTAACCGGCTGGCGTAAGTGTGCCTCAGGGTGTGCCAGGTCACACCTTGAAGATTGGCTCGCTTCATTGCAGGAAGAAATATCCTGCTCGTGAAATTCCGCTGGTCCAGGTGGGTGTCAGGATTTCCGGAAGGAAACACCCACACCCCACACCCCCCGGTATTCAAGTGTCGGGTTTGCCAAGCCCTGAGAATGGCTTTAGCTTCGGCGTTCAGCCGGACATACTGCACCACTCCGGCCTTTGTTTGAGGCAAGGTGATCATTCCTCGCTCAAAATCCACCCATTCCCATTTCATGCTGAATTGTTCACTGAGGCGCAAACCGGTCAGTATGGCTAATCGCGCATAGTCCCGGTAGGTCTCCCCCAATTGCTCAGATAACTGACTTTCTTCCTTCAAAGACAGAAATCTTGTGCATCGTTGGGGGATCTTTACCAGCTTCACCCGGGCAAACGGATTCATGGAAAGAATCCCGTTTTTCACAGCCTTATTCAGGACATGCCGAAGGAATTTCAGATAATGCACCACCGTTTGAGGTTTGAACCCTTTGGCGAGTAATTCCTCTTGGATGGTTTCAACCAGGCCTGGTGTCACCCCTGATAACGGGATCCCTTGTAATCTCGCTTTCCACCAGCGCCCATAATATTTTTCCGTGTCCAGATTTTGGACTCTGCAAACGGCAAGATGTTGGTCAATCAAATCTCCGAGGACCGCCTGCCGTTTCCGGTATTGCTGCGGATCAAAGCGTTGTTCGGCCTGTTCTCGTTTCACCTTGTCGTAAAAGTTGCGGGCTTCGGTTTTGGTGGGGAAGGCTCCGAACCGTTGTTGCTTGCCGTTCTCCACTACGCGGACATACCACGCCGGCTTTCCTTCGGCATTGAACCGTTGATAGAGCCCTCGATCGACTCGGCCTTTCCGCGCCATGGTTACGCCGCCTTGCGCTTGGCTTCCTTTTGAGTGATCAAGGGTTCAACCGTTTCCCTGACCAGAAAGACCGGAAAATGCTGGCTGTTTCGGTGTGTTCGGTAGGCTTTGAGGTCTTCCTTGGCTTCCTTTAGCGAGGTATGGAGACACCCCAGAATTTCAAAATCTCTTCCGCTTTTTGTTCGGCATTTTTCACAGCAGCATGCGACCGCGTAGGCAACTTCATTCCGTAGTTTTTTCATTTTCCGACTCCTTCCTTTGTTGGTTTGGGTTGATTCGCAAACTCCTTTTCTAACAGTGCCCGGACAAACCCCGAAGCCGTGTAGCCTTTAGCTTTTAGGCTGTCCAGCTTGGCTTTCAACGACACCGGCAAATGGATCAACACTTTCGTCATAGGCGCCATACGTTCACCTCCTTTTTAAGTTATATTTAAATATATAAATAATGATTTAAATATGTCAACATATATTTGACTATATGCGTACCATTGGCTAGGCTACCGCCCCCATGACTGAGAAAATACCAGGGAAAAAGAAAACTTATAGCTTGAGCTTTGACCAGGAGCTTATGAGGGAGGTTAAGCATCTGGCCGTGGATGAGGATCGAAACGTCAATGATCTTCTCGAAGAATCCATGAGAGACTTATTGAAGAAGTACAAAAAGAAAAAATAATTCGCCCACAATCGCCCACTATTCAACGATCTGCCTCTTGTCCGATGCAGAGGTCGGACTAGGAAACGGTCTGCACATGGTTGACCACCATCGATCGGCCCATCGTCAGTCATGAGCCAACCCTCCATAGCGATAAAACCCCCTAAGACGGCTTCGCCATCGCTGATACACAAAATTATCAATGCGGCTTGCCATGCCTCCGGCCGCATGTAAAAAGAGACCAGGCCCGCACACCAAGCCGAGGTGAAGGGTGTCCTTGATATAGCAAAACGCGGCCATGTCAAACGGTTGAGGGGAATGCCCGGGAGGGATGGGCTTCCATTGAGCCAAGCGGGCTTGCTGTTCGCTGGTAGCGGCACCATCATCGAGGACACAAGGGAGATCGTGCCCCGCAGCCTGTAGCACCGCCACGAGCAGCCCCCAGCAATCATAGGCATGTGGGCCGCGTCCGCGTGGGGCATAGGGCAGGCCTGCCCAATGATTCCAATCAAACGCTGGGTTGCCACATAGCAGGCTATTCATCGGGTCGTGCCGGAAGGTGAAGTTTCTCAAATAACGCATGCAGGCTTTTCGGGTCATACCCACACAAGAGATATTCTGCGAGCGCAAACTGAATGACGGCACGAAGGATGAGGGGATTCCGGTCTCGAACCGCAAGCAGCCGGGATTCCATGAGATTCTTCAGGGTTTCGTGCGTCCAGGGATCCGCCGTCACAAATTTTGAAAGCCTGTTGAAATTCTTGGCCGTCCAGGACAATAGCGGCTCAATTTTCGCGTCCGCGTCCAGCTCATCGAAGACGGCTTTAATTTCATGGGCCGTCGGCATCCGGAAGGTAGGGTCCGCGTGGCGCTGCCTTCTGTCGTGAACGACCAAGGCGGCCGCCATGGTAATTTCATCGGCCGAAAAAAGACCAGAGGCTTCAAGTTCAGATACGGCCTTTTGCATGGACGCATACAGGCGTTCCACCCGTTCCTCATGGCCCATCGCCGCCGCGTTCTCAGCCATAAGGGTCATCGTCTTGTTGTGCAACTAAAATTCCCCCGTCAGGATTTTCCGATGAATTTGGAAAATTGCGTATCGGCCATCAAACCGGCCATCCCGCCGCCGTTCCAGCCCCTCCCGACAATACCGCCGAATGGTGCGCGGCGAGATTTCCATAAAATCGGCAAGCTGTCCAATGGTCCATAAATAGGCTTCGCATTCGCCATCTTGTGCTGGGATTATTGCTTTTGCTCCGCGCATTTGATTGAACTTTGGACAGTGTTCGTACAACTATAAAAAAAAATGAAAACCTAGGGAATTATTGCGGGCTCGTCGCCGCCGCTTTTTTCCACGGCTGGCGGAGTACCTTTCTAACCTATTGATTGTATTATCTTTTATCATTGTCTGTGGGGAATGAGCGGCATGGACTGTCAACTGATCCGCATGTATCACAAACCATTCCGGTTTGAGTGGATGGCTCACAGCATCCGCGTGTCATCACGTTGGTTTCCCCAAGCCTTAATAGTTCATGGCAGTATCGGCAGCGTACCCCGCTTGAGATCAAGGTGGTGTGCGTCATGCATGGTCTCCTCTCTTTGTGGAAGGATGGCCCACGCCCCTTGTGAGGACGTGGGTTCCGGTTGCTGTCGATGGGCATTAGGGTGGGCAAGCACCCTGCCGGGCAATCGACCAGCCGCGCCCCGGCGTACACCGCGCGTTTCTGTTACGTGGTCACGGCGTCGATGATCGCGGCGAACGACTCGATGTTCCTCAGCGCCACATCGACATCACTAAACGCCGTGACAATTATGTTCCCCTTTTTGGATTGGCTATACGGATCAATTAACAGATCCGCGACACCGCTCCATCGTCCAATCAGGATATCGGCAAAGTTCCCGAATAAGATGGCCGACAAGTTAATCCCGCTGGTCGCCTTCTCCAGGTTGGAGGGCACATTATTTGACACCCCAGCTTTGTACCCGTTCAGTGTGCCGAGGCCGTCAACCAGGGGCACATCCGGCCAAATGGCCATCCCGTTCGTATCAGCAAATTTCTCAGTGACTTTCAATTTGCCGCGCACCTTGCTATTGGTCAGATAGCCCAACGACCCCATGTCGGCATTGGCCACGGACACCTTGGTTTCCAATTCGACAATTTTGGGCCAGGTCGGGTCGTCGCCCTGTGCGCCCAACTCGACGATCTCCAGGCCTTGCTGGCCAAGGATTCCGAGGGGTTGGTTGGATTCGCCGCTGCCGTTAATGATGGCCGCATCAACTCCGGTGCCCAAACCTTGCGCCAGGTCATCCATGAGAAGAGCCTCGATGGATGGAGAACTTTGCAACAACATTTTTCTTGTGAACTCTCCCCACGCACTAATAGTTTTCGGGCTCAAGGGTACGCTGCCGAATGTCGGGGTTGACTCCGATGCCGCGTTATTCTCCGCGACCCACGCCCCTGTCGATTTTGCCGTCTTTTTGGGTATTGAGATATCGCCCTGAAGATCCGCCAACACCCGGGCGCCCATTTTCACGATGAGGGAATGGGTCCGCAAAATGTCAATGAACTCACTACTCATATGGGTCGTGCCAACCAATGACGCGCCAGTCGCCGATGTTCCGACTTCAAGCAATCGCTGGCTCATCAAGGCACGCATCGGTATCAGAACGCCTTGGGGTTGTTTGCCGTACTGTTTTTCAAGGGCCCGGCTGACTTCCATTTCATACCCGGCGTCGTCATATCGGCCGGTCAATTGCGCCTGAATCAAACGCAAGACCGAATGCTTTTGCAGATCCCGATAGTCCAGGCCGATATCATGCGCCGAGTTCAAGGGTCCAGGCGCACGGTCCTCGATGGCGGCCAGGAGTGATTTTCTGAATTGGGCAATGGACGTTCCGCGCTGTATGGCGGAATCGGCCAAATTCCGCGCCCATTCCTTGTCATAGGGAAACGCCCTTGCCGCTGCTAAAATTTCACTGGTCCTGTGTCGTTCTTTTTGCCCTTCGGACCAATTCCCTTCGCCTAACATCTGGTCCTGCTCGGCTTGCTCTTCTCTCGTCAAAATTTGCTCTTCATTTTTTCTCATTTTTTTCTGTTCCTTTTGTAATGTTGAATGTCCGCGCCCGACACCGACGCTCGCATCGGCCGGCACGCTGACCATACTAATTTCAAGTGGCTCCCAATCGGTGACGCGGTACCGGTCCGGTTCCTTGTCTGACGTTTTCTCTCTGACCATTTCATGAACGACGTACCCCACCGACACATGTTGTAAAACACGATCGGCAATGTCTTGAAAGACTTCCTTGGCTCTGGCGGATTGCCCGAACCTGAGCAAGGCCCGACCAACTTTGTCCGAATCAATCCAGGCCTTTTCAATCACCCCAATATGAGCATCCGTGCGATGATTGAACAGAACGGCCCCTCCGTTGTTGAGACGAGCCAACCGAACCGCGCTCCTGGAATGGTCGAGAATCTCCACGCCAAAATGCCGCTCAACCGATTCGGTCTCACTCGAAAAGGCCACTTCGACGGTTCGGGCATCGGCGTTGATTGCCTTGCGTTCCAATGCGACCGATCGATGAAGAGTTTGGCCGACAACCTCTCTTTCAGGATTCATAAAATAATTTTCCTTTTTTCATCGCCGCTCACCCCGAGAAGGCATAAAAAAATGCCCCCCGAGGTTGAACGGCAAACAACATCTATCGCCGTAAAATCCTCGAAGGGCATCCAAGCCCGACGTTCGAAGCGTTGGATTTTCGGTCCGTCGCTCCTAGGTTACTTTTCCATACCAGACTACCAAATAGTAACCAGTATTTCAATTCAGCCCCGCATCTGATTCATCGGCCAGGTCCCGCGCCTGCTTCACACTGGCGAAGTATTCACCGGCGGTCACGCCTTCGAAGATAAACCCGGGTGGGTTGCCGTGTTCGCGCCAGCACACCATGACGCGGTTGTGTTCACAAAACCAGACTTCACCGCGCACGCCGTCTTGAATGTAGTTGGTCCTCTCTTCGACACACGATTGACACAGGTGGTTGAGTAGGCCTTCTTTTTTAATTAGGTCGTCCATTGGTTGATTCTCCTTTTTCAGTTTCGAACTAATAATTTCTTGACGGTATCTATTGCACGCTCCAGTCCTTGATACTGAGCGGCACAATCCGGGCAGAATACCGAAAGCGTTTCATCCCAGGCGTTAAGGATCACCACCCAATTACGCCAAGCCGTGCTTTCTTCGTCAGGTTGCTTGGATCCGCACCAATCACAACCCGCCCCCCGCTGCCTGTGCTGTTGCCATCGTCGAGTTGCGTCTTTGGCTGCGTCATCCATTTTTGGTGATTCAATCATCAGTTCCCCTTTTTTGGTTAAAAAATGTGTCATTTATGCAAAAGCGGGAAAGTGGGACATGTATATAAGAAAGTGTCCGCCCACTTTCTAATATAGGACAGTCCCGGTTTAAAGTGGGACATGTCCCGCTTTTCAAAGGATGCCCCATTCGGATTCATGGCCCCTCCCCATTCCACTTGAGACGGCGACCCAGCCTTTCCCCTTATACCGGTTCAAAGTTCGCCGAACCGCTTCAGCTTCGAGCCCTAACGCGTCAGCAATATCACTCACGGTGCGGGTTTGATGATCCTTTAATAGTCTGGCAATGCGTTCACGTATTGAAATTCCCTGTGCGAGTTCCGGTTCCTGGTTCGGATCGCAGGGTTCAAATAAGGCCGCGTGGTCATTGATATTTAAGGTATAGCCCATTGGTGCCAGCCGCCGTCCTAAGTTGTTTTTGCGATGATACAGAGCAATCACGCGCTGATCGCTATCGGGTTCTGAGGCCAAGCGGACTTCCCAAATGGACCGGGACAGATTGTAGTAATAGACGCTGCCATAGGGACTTCGGGATTTTCCCTCTTCGCCAGGCTTGGCCACATGGCTGATTAATAAGGACGTGACATTGAGTGAGGACAGCGCATTGAAAAAGGCCACAGGATCGGAAGAGCGTTCAATTTCTCCACCTGTTGCCGGGCCCAAGGAATCGACAATGACCACATCAATGTCATGATCGGTAATGGTCCGGCGTAATTCCGGCGCCACCTGGACTAAGGGCCGATGCATCGCCAGATGAAGCGGCGCCCGGGTCAACTCTGGGTGTCCTTCCCGCAACTGTTTGACGCGGGAACGCCCTTCTTGAGAACGGAGTTCCCAATCGAGGTAGAGGCAATTATGCCCGCCAGGAGCGACGGCCAAATTCGTTGAGCGCCCGCCACTACTCAAGAGGCACGCCAAATAGAGCGCAAAAAAGGATTTCCCGGATTCACCCGGCCCATACAAGAGCGTCGGATGGCGATGGTATATTAAGGGGTTCAAAATGAAGGTTGCCGGCGTATCGTCGTCGGAGGGTTCCAGGCTTTCCGGTGGTGGGCCTTGCCGGTGGAGTTCGCACGTTCGGACACAGACGGTTTCAATCACCCGGTTCCATTCCAGCCCCGGCCGCAGCGTATCTAATCTCTTGACCAGGCGTTCCCTGGTTTGAATGCTACTGAGGTTGGTCTGCCCTGAGGTCAGGAGCCGGTCTTTGCCCTCCTGCGTAATCCAGATGGCCAGTTCTCCACCCAGCCCCCCAGACTTGTCACTGAGGCGTGTCACGCACGCCGTCAAGTTCCAGTGTGGCCATTCAAACCGATAGCCGTCCGGTTCGGTGGATACCTGCAATTTCTGTTGGGGCACAGCCTCAATAGTCATCAACAAATGCCCCATTCTTCATGCCTGCATAGGCCATCGCCCGCTGTTTTTGTGGACCAGGCGTGGTGTAGTTCGTTTTTGATCTCTTGGCCATCTCCGCTTTTAATTGAGCAATCTCTTCATTTTTCTCGTTGATGATCTCCTGCATGGCGTTCATCGAGGCCCGCATCTCCCGCAACTCCAACCGGTGCAGGATTTCCTCATAGCTGTGTTCAAAATCAGACGAAGCAGAACGAGGGGAAGGCTGACCTGTGTGGTAGGTCAAGCCCTGGTCGGCATAGTGATTGCGCCAGGTCGAAGAAACTGGAAAATCAATGTAGTCATCTTGATTTCGGGAAAAGCGACGGTTAGATTTACTCATATCGTAAGCTCCTTGTGTATATAAACCGCCGTTGAGGGTGTCCTGCCAAAGAAACCCCTTGATGGCGGTTTTTTTTATTTTGTATTTTCCTGCCGCATTGCGGTTAATACCTCATCAACGTCGACCAGAATTTTGCGCCCAAAATGGTAAGAGGGGAGTTCTCCTTTTTTCAGCTTGGCATAAAAGGCCGGACGACTCACGGGAACGACTTTCAAAGCTTCCGTTACAGGAACTAATTTTGGGTTCACACTATTTGCCGACATATGCCCTCCTGCGTTAGTGAGCTGCTGGGATATTTGCTGATACCCGCAGTAAAGCAGAAGATGTCGGCGTTTTAAATTTTTGTGTTTTTGAAGTACGTCGGTTGTACTTTAATTGCGGGGAAGGAAGGAAAAGAGATTTTTGGGAGGGTCTATCTTTCCGAGTTGAAGGGCCTTTTTT
>BQIY01000005.1 GCA_021604265.1 Nitrospirales bacterium | reverse complement strand
GGTAGAGTCGCATAGGAGAGGCGAAAGGGACTTAATCCAAGAACTTCGTGAGTTCACGGAAAACTGGGTCAATCGAATGAGGCTCCTGAAGCCGGCCAACGAACCACAAGTGATTGCACGGGAAGTGCTTGATGAATTATTGATCTACGAGGACAATCCTTCACACACACTGAACCCTTTGCCGAGACAAATCCATGACTTTATCGTATCGCACCTTCGTCATGGCGTCTCGTTGAAAGATCTCTCGAAATTTCTGGGGTATTCCGAGAAATATTGTTCCGAATTGTTTCAAACGCAAATGGGAGAGTCCTTTTCCATATATCTGCGACGTGTGAGAATTGAAAGAGCTCAACGGCTCTTGGACGACGAAAGCATCGGGCTCACGCATATTGCCGACGAATTAGGATTCGGAGATCAATTTGCCTTCAGTCATTTCTTCAAGAAAACCACGGGACAATCTCCAAGACAATTTCGTCACCATGCACAGAGAAAGCTCAAAGTCCATTCTTGAACAAGCAAACCAAACCCCGCACCTCCTCTACGGCATGAACCGTGACGAGGAGAAAAGCACAGCCAAGATAGTCGTGGATCATACTCAACATGTCTGCTTCCCATCATCATTGAAAGAACCTCAAAAGGAATCGTTGTTCGAGATGGCTATTCTTCCAAAACACTTAAGGTTCGAATATACGCCAGCACGTCTCGAATGTCCTGCGGCGAAAGCGATGACTTCCAAGCGGGCATACCTTTATCCGGGATTCCATTACTGATAATGGACAACAGTTCGGAGTCCGGATCAGTGCGCACATCCTCACTGGTCAGATCTGCAGGCGGTGGACTGAGATAGGCACCAGTCGGACCATCCCCTTTTCCGCTTTCCCCGTGACAGGTCACACAATTGACTTCAAAAATGGTACGCCCATTATTAGGATCTGACTTCGCGTCTTCAGCCCTCACCACCTGCCCCGCAACAGACACACTCCAGATCAGTACCCCAGCAAAGATCAGAACAGCAATACGTCGCATAGATCTCTTCCCTTTCAAACAAAGAAATAAGTGGGTGAATACTGTACCGGGTACACTATATGTTCTCAAAACACTCATGACAATGGTCTTTGCCAAGCCGTCTGTGATGAATGTTGCTCTTTGCCCAACCCTCACCATCTTATCCAAATCTGGAAATTGAACATGTTTTTCTGGAATTTAAACATGTAGAACATCTTATGGCCACTGGTACAGTTATGCTGATTTTGAAATTCGATATCAATAAAAAAATATTAGGCTCTTGCATAGCGGCCGCTTGGTACATTCATGAATTCTCACGTGACGTTTTACGAGAAAATGTCTCGATTCACTATCGCCTCGTGGATAGGTTCGATCTTATTCCACGGCCTCATCATTCTTCTGGCCTTAGAACTCATGGTCCATATGTCGCCCCCGCCATCATCCAAACCTCGCCAGTGGAATGTCTCTCTCGTCAACCCCATGCCCTCGCCACAACCGACTCAGCCAAGTCAGGCGGTCAAACGAGTTCAACCAACCCAACAGACTCCGGTTACTCGTCCTCAGCCAAAGAAACAGATCGCTCAACGCCAACTCCGGACACAACAGTCGATCACTCGCCAAGTCGTCCACCGACCCCAGCATCGGCCTGTTACCACACCATCAGCCATACCTCAACAATCATTGCCAAAACCCATGGAACAAACTGCGGCGCAACAATCCCCTTCACCTAAAATGACGACACCTCATCACGTCATCACCACTCGGACTCACCCCGTACACACTCAACACCAAGCACGACATGCAACGACCGTGAAGACGACACATACAACACATTCAAAGGCCATGGCTAAAACTGTCACCACTGCCCAGACACAAAGCCGTACACCGAAGACAACGCCAGTCAGAACATTTCCGACACAGCTAAACACCGCGCCTCAGATCGCAGCCGCTAAAGCCGTCTCCCAACCGACCAACATCCAGAGAGCAGAAACACAGGTACAACGACAGCTGAAACCAGCCATTTTTTCCGGAAATCCAGATCGTCAAATAACCAGACGTCTCTCCTCCAAGGCAAAACCTGTCTCAACAGCGAAGCCCAAGGTTGCCTCGCGACCAAAACCTTCTCACAAGACACGCGTCACATCAAACACCTTATCTCCTGAAGTTCTGGACTTCTTGAAACTCCTTCGGGAAAAAATTCAGAGGCATCGTGAGTACCCACGTATCGCCAAACGACTCGGCTATCATGGCATCACCACCGTCGCGTTTTCGTTATCACAAGGCGGAGACCTCACATTGCTCAAAGTGTCAGAACCCTCAGGACATCCTATATTAGATGAAGCCGCCCTGGACGCCATTAAAAAAGTTATCCCAATGAAGCCACCCTCGATGATGGGAAATGCCGCCATCGAAGTCCCCGTGTCGTTTGAACTGCGACGATAACGACAACACAACCTCTAACAACAACTGAGTCAACGCAATGCTTCCGATACACACATCACCAAGAACTGATCATCAATACTTTATGAACGTCATAAAGGAGAACTGACCATGCTGATACGACTGCTCATGACCTTACTCATCCTCGGATGCCCCATGTTCACCACTACAACTCTGGCCAAATCTTCGACCTTCACCGCACAAACCACCGATGCCAGCGGCGTTGAGATGACCTTAGGGAATGCACGCCTCTACTGGGAGGACCAAATTGATGACACCACGTTTGTCCCGCATGAAATTACCCATGTCCCTGTCAAACGAGGCACCGCCACGATGAATGTCAAATTTGAAAATATTAAACATATCGACGTGAAGCCCGGGCAAGCGGATAAAGGCACGGCCTCTCTGAACATCGCGCTGCAGAATGGGAAAAGCGGCGAATTCCCGTTGGCAAAAAATGTCAGTCTGATTGGAGACTCTGATTTCGGCGAGATTAAGGTCCCGATGAAAGACTTGCGAACGATTGTGTTCTCCAGGAATGCACCCATAGAAAGCGTACAGTCTCAATCAAAGACCAAATAGCATCATGGCAATGGAACGTCAAAAGGAGCCTCTCTTATGAACTCACTACAAGCCATTGTCGACTACGGAGTCATCGGGCTGTTGATTGCCTTGAGCATCTGGGCACTGGCCGTGGCAACAGAACGATGGATGTTTTATCGACGACTCAACCTTGCTCAGTTTCCAGACCGGCAGCGTCTCGAAATTTCTTTAACCAAACGACTCGTCATTATTGGAACCGTCGCGGCCAATGCGCCATACATTGGGCTTCTGGGTACAGTCTTGGGGATCATGATGACCTTTCAAAGTATGGGAACGGCCAAAACCATCACCGTCAGCACCATCATGGTCGGATTAAGCTTAGCCTTAAAAGCCACCGCCGTTGGTCTCCTCGTCGCTATTCCCTGCGTCGTCATGAATAATGCCTTGCGTCGGCGAGTCACGGAACTCCTCACAGAACATCAGGTGGTTCATGGATCCTGAAATGAATCAAATCAATGTCATCCCGCTCGTGGATGTCATGCTCGTCTTGTTGGTGATTGTTCTCACCACGGCCACCTTTATCACGACTGGACATATTCCGGTCGATTTAGCGAAGGCATCAGAAGCGGCCGCCCAACCAGACGAGCCGATACGCATTACCTTAACGTCAAAAGGCACGCTATTTCTCAACGACCAAGAAATGTCTAGAGAAGGCCTCATCGCTCGCCTGCAAGAGTTTCCTCGAAAAACACTCGTCGTCGTACGGGCAGACCGGATTATTAAGCTTGAGCAATTTGTCGACGTTGTCGATGAAGTAAAAGGTGAGGGATTTCAACAAGTCAGCCTGGCTGTCGAGCGAAAATAATTTTAAACGGAAACGGTAAGGAACGAGACAAAGTCATACACGGATAAAAACATCGATATACAAAGACGAGACGGACTAGGTAACCCATGACCGCCTCGTCTTGTTTTATTCCTAACCCGAAAGAAATTTCCCACAGCAAAATCGCTCGGATGAACTTCAGACAATCTAAGCTTAAATAATACCATTCTTCATAATTCGACCACCACGCAACTCAAAACGAATCCGACGGTTACACTTCAGCAGACACGTTGTAGAAACCAAGACGTGTTGTAGTCTTTCAACCACAAAAGATACATCGTTTATTCTCCTCAGATTAATTCCTCTATGATCGGGGAAAAGTTGCAACTGTTTTTCTGTAGACAACACGTAGTGCGTTGAGGCTACAATGTCTTAGATACGAATAATGACAGAACCCGCTGCACAATTTTCAAACACTCTCGGTCACCCACGTCTTCGATGAACGTGAACCGGCTGAAGAATTCTCACACAAATGTCCGACTTCGAAACAGACTTAGATCATATTCGACAATCACCCCAGAATGACGGGCTGTTGCACATGATTGTCAGACGGCCGGAGAAAGGCACACGGGAAGTCTTGACAAGCGGAGCGCTGGATGTCACCGCCGGACTCGTGGGTGATAATTGGAAAATCCGCGGAAGTTCTCGCACGAAAAACGGCTTGGCTCATCCTCATACTCAGATCACGATCATGAACTCCAGAGTGATCGCGCTCGTCGCCGGCAACCAACATCGTTGGCCGCTCGCAGGCAATCAGCTGTATGTAGACTTTGACCTAAGCGTAGACAATGTTCCACCCGGAACCCAATTAGCCTTAGGCACGGCCATCATCGAAGTGACCGATCAACCTCTCACCGGCTGCAAAAAATTTTCGACACGATTTGGCCTGGAAGCCGTGAAACTCGTCAATTCTCCAATAGGAAAAATACTTCAACTCCGCGGCATCAATACAAAAGTCGTTCGCTCCGGCACAATTCGCACAGGGAATATCGTCAAGAAAATGCAAAGAATTCATTAGAAGTCTGTTAGCGAATTCTTACCCACCATCATTAGAGAATTGCTGAGCAACATTTCATGGGTCTACGTCTTGGCTTGATGCCTCTTCCACTATCTCCTTCACATAAGATTTCCCTGTAATTCACATAGTTTCCCGGAAAATTCGCATGCGAATTCCAGCCATTGAGCATGTTTCGACATGATACAAATGCAGTATGGTCACTCAAACTTTTTCAATCTCACTGAAAGGAACATATTGTGAAACACTTGAGTCCCATACAATCACGTTCGTCTGCTCTTTCCGCTTTTCTTTGCGGACTAGGCTTACTCCTCTCTACTCTCACTCCTGGGATCGTGCAGTCTGCTGACTCGCTTGTGGTGTACTCAGGACGAGCCGAGCGATTGATTCAACCAGTTCTAGACCGCTTTACAGACCAAACGGGAATTCAGGTTCAGCTTCTGACGTCGAAAACGACCGAACTCGTAAACCGGCTCAAGGCCGAAGGCGAGAACACACCAGCCGATGTGCTCATTACCAATGATGCGACAGGACTCGAACGGGCTCGACAACTCGGATTGTTCCAACCCCTTGCGTCCTCGGATGCCATTCAAGCGCATTCATCGGACAAAGGAGCGGAGTCTCGCCCTCCATCAAATGTAAAAAATACTTTGAGTAATATTCCAGCACCGTATCGTGCCGAAGACAATAGCTGGCTTGGATTATCTGGAAGGTTTTACGTCGTGGTCTATAACACCACGATGGTGAAACCTGAAAAGATTCAATCCATTCTCAATCTGGCCGACCCGCAATGGAAAGGGAAGATTGCGATAGAGAACGCCGGCAGCGAGTACCTGCGCTCTGGAGTGTCGGTAATTAAAGCCGCACATGGGGACGATGTCACCCGAAAATTTTTGACCGGACTCAAAACCAACGCGGAAAACCACGTCTACGGAAAGAGCTCACAACTCGTCAAAGCCGTCGCACGAGGCGAGGTCGCCCTAGGCCTTGTGAATCATTATTATGTCTATCGACAATTAGCGGAAGAGCCCAAAGCCCCAATTGCGACACTCATGCCTGATCAACAAGAAGGAGGGATGGGAGCGATCCTCAATGTGGCTGGAGTTGCCATTACGAAGCCAGCGAAACATGTCAAAGAGGCTCAGCAGCTCGTGGCGTTTTTGGCCTCTTCCGAGGGACAAGAAATGTTTGCGGATATGAATAAAGAATATCCACTCAACCCAGAAGTTCGAATCAACGACGTTTTGCCAACACGAGCAAGTTTTCGCGCCGCAACTGTTCCGCTTGGCCAACTGAGTGAACTACACGACCCGACGATGACGCTGATAGAAGAAGTCGGATTGCGGTAATCAACAACAAGGAGTCGCAACTCTTCAACAGAGTTGTGACTCCTTGTTGAGGCATACTCAATGCCTACGCGTTTTCCCCGCAACAAAATTTGTAAAAATCCAACGGTCATGCGACTCAAATTTCCGTTTGATTCCAACATACACATCACCAAGAACCTCCCATCCATGAAGTCACCAAACATCTTTGTTACAGGAGAGGCTGCGACCGTCATCAGCCTGACGTTGTCCCTCATCTTCATCGCAGTCTCCTTCATAGGTATCTGGATATGCCCAGTTTTACCCGTATGGAAATAATGAATTAACGACTCTTCTGACAATTCACGTGAATCAATAAACCGGCACAAACATGTTGGCTGAAGAGTCAGGAAGCCGATACGCTGCCGGCATCAATCGTCGCCGCTCGTCTTGCTCAAATTTCACCGTAATGAACCGCGCCATTCTTCGTCATCGAATAAACTGCACACGTCTTTTCGTAAATAATCCTTTCTGGCATTTCCGCATCTATTTCCGGATTTTGAACATTCCTCTTCTCACTTGAGTTCGTGTATTCATACGTTCCGTTTTCATTCCAAGTCTGCGTGCAGTCATCACATCAACACGATACCGTTAATCAGCAAGATAGGAAGTATCGTTTTCTCAAGATTCTCATCTTTCTCATTTCAGTAAAAGGAGCCACGAATGATCCAATGGCCAAACATGGTGCCGCGCCCGCTTTTATGCCTTGCGTGCACAGGAATGTTTCTTTCAATCTTCCCTACACTCACTATCATCAAAGCCGCAACAGCCATCGATTCCCATGCGGAGAAAAATACCACGTCTGATGCCGAAGAAGACGTCAAGGTCAAGTTGAAAGAAATTACAGTCAAAGCCAAGCCCCAAGAATTGAAAGAACACCCTGGAGCCGCCACGGTGGTTACGAAGGAAGCCATCGAGGTCTTTAAACCTATTAGTACCGTTGAAATTCTCCGAAGAGTTCCCGGCATTCATGCACCCGACGAGTATGGCCGCGGACTACGTCCCAATATCGGGATTCGAGGCATGAATCCAAACCGAAGTGAAAATGTCTTGCTCTTGCTTGACGGGGCCCCCATCCAACCGGCTGTGTATGGAGCCGCATCCGCATACTTTAATGTCCCAATCGAGCAGATTGAGCAGATTGAAATCCTCAGAGGAGGTGCATCGGCCTTGTATGGACCCAACACCGTTGGCGGCGTGATTAATTACATCACGTACCGTCCTCCGCTGACTCAAGAGATCAACATTCGTGAAACAATACGTGCCGGCGAACAATTTTCTTCAACCGTTTCTTATGGGAACACGTTCAATGAAACCGGGGTGCAATTTCAGTACACCAATAATACCGGGAGGCTGGTCAGGGAAAATACTGACATCCAACTCAATGACGTGGCGGTGCGCTTTACCTTTCCCGTTGGCCATAGCGGACAAGCCGATCTTCGCCTGAGCGGATATGTCGAAGAAACAGATACCCCTGGCGGCTTGTCGGCCGCTCAGTTCAAAGATAATCCAAAACAAAGTCAGCGATCGAACGACCAGTTCTTTGGACGTCGATGGTCTGGCTATTTTCGACTGATCCAACCCATCTCTAAGGACCTGAAGTTTGATGCCATGACCTATACCAATTCGTTTCAACGTGATTGGTTTATTGCGGATGGCCCAGATGCTACGGCAACAGGCAACTCACAATTTCTCCGTGACTTCTTTGTAATGGGAATCAGACCTACCCTGGAATGGTCTCCGAATAGTCGAGTCAGCATCATTGGTGGCGGAAAAATCCACTTTGAAGAGCAAGAAGATATTGTCCGTCTAGGGACAACTCCTGACGCTAGAAATGGAACCATAGACCGAGAGGCTGAGTTATCCACTCTAGCCGGAACAGTCTTTACTACCGCCAAGTTAGAACCTATTCAAGGGCTGATTGTTTCACCAGGCATCCGCTTTGAACGGTTCACGCAAGAACGAGAGATTGGGCTGAGAGCCGACGTCGGCGGTGGAAGCGGCAGCTTGACGACCGAAGAAGTTGTTGGAGGCATTGGGTTGCTCTATCACCTCCCCCTGGGCATTGAAGTCTTTGGGAATTATTCCAGAAACTTTCAACCTCCAACTTTTAGTGAGGCCACTGATCCTATATCCGGAACAGCCAATGATCTTGGTGTTGAAACCAGCAACAATTATGAACTGGGATTTCGCTCTAGCATCAGTGATTTAGTGTTCATCGAAGGAACCGGATTTTGGATTAATTTCGACAACCAAATCATTGAAGAAGCCGGCATCCTCACGAATGCGCAAAAAACCAGACATCGAGGAATCGAAGGAACCATCAATGCAGGACCATGGCACGGATTGAACGCGAACTTTAATGCCACACTTCTCGAGACCGAATTTTTAACTGGGACCAATAAGGGAAATGAACTGCCTAGCGCACCAGAATTACTTTTTAACTGGGCTGTCTCCTATGCCATTGATACCAGTCTGGGTCTGGCCAGAATCCAAATGGATGGAACCTTTGTGGATGAACAATTTGCCGATGCAGCCAATACCGTTCAAGAAACTGCGGACGGAAGCAACGGACAATTACCCTCCTATCATGTCACCAATTTGCGACTGGACTTCGGCATTCCCAATACCTTCGCAGGAGACATGAACCTCTTTGCGGGCGTGACCAACATTACTAATGAAAAGTATCGAATTCGGCGTCAGGCATTCGTCAATGGAATTATTCCGGGCTTAACCAGAGTGTTCTATGGCGGCATTTCGCTTGATTTTTAACTCTCACGTAATCGGAAGGAGACGGTCATGGTACACACACATAAAACCTTCACGGGCTTCACGGCATTACTTTTAGGACTCGTACTTTCAGCCACCAATACGTCTGCCCATTTTGTCTGGATTGAAAGTCCATCCGCTCTTCCACCAAATCAACCAACGGTCGTCAAAGCCTATTTTGGGGAATATCAGGAATCACTCAAAGAACGGACTGGAGGACGATTGGATGAACGCAAAGGCTTGCATTCTTGGCTGATCGAACCGAACGGAAACAAGCGTGCATTAACGATGACACAAGAAACCAACTACTTTCGCATACCCGTCAAACTGAACAATCCCGGCAGGTATAATCTTATGGCAATTGATCAAGACGAACCCGTGCGAGACGGGACGCCCTACCCCAGTATTGGCATGCACTATAAACCAATGTTTTATGCCCGCACACAATTTTCAATCGCGGTAGCCCCTGTGTCATCAGAACGTCACACACAGACAGCCGAAACGCTGCAGCTAGATATTGTCCCCAGTCAGCCGGCTTCATCCAAGTCATCCGACTCGCTGACCGTGAATGAGAAAATGGAACTTCAAGTCATCTTTAAAGGACAGCCACTCGCCAAGGCGAAACCGGTCGCCTATGCGCCCAATGGATGGAGTAAAGAATTAGAGACCAACAATTCAGGCGTGACGAACTTTACTCCAATCTGGCCAGGAACGTATGTCATTGATTATGTAAATCTGGAAAAAACGCCTGGGACATTTCAAGATCAACCATACGAGGCGATTCGGCATCGAGCCACTCTCACCATTCACGTTGCCGAATCGCAACAAAAATAGCTCGATCCGATGCTATGGGGAAATGAACGATGGTCTCGGAAAGCTCACCGGATCATCGGCCTATCATCCGTTGGGTTTCTATTGTTTATGGTCATCACAGGCCTGCTTTGGGCCAATGCGCGATTCACGTACTGGGAGGAGGGATACAAAGAACGGGTGGGCCGAGTCGCACCGGCTCCCCCGTTGTCGTCCGCACAGATTTCCCCGGAGGACTTGTTCAAGCAATTGAAGGATGAACCCATTGCGTCAGATCGAACCATCGAAGAAGTCATTCTCCATCAGGACTTTGGCCGATTGTTGTATGAAGTTCGACTCTCCGGCCAACAGGCACCATCGGCAATTCTCATTGATGCTCTCACAAACGAACGCCTCTCCCCTCTTTCCTCTGACCTTGCTGGAATGATCGCCCGACAATACATCAAGACAGACTCTCAAATCACGAACATCACCATGGAATGGTATATTCCTCACAATACCACGATCAACCTGGAAGCCATCCGTGTCAATTTTGGAGAACCAGATCCAGCCACGATCATCCTTGACCGGCACACAGGAAAAATTCTCGAAGATGAAAGTCCATGGCGGCAGGTTCATTTTCTCGTCAAGCAATTTCATCAACTCAACTTCTTCGGATTTAACAAGACGCTCCTCAATATTCCGGGTCTGGCCATCTTGATCATGAGTCTGAGCGGTCTGTGGCTGTGGAGATTGCAGGTCGTCAGAGAACAACGAGCCCGACAAAAAGCTTCATATTCGGAATACCAGCAGCCTCGAATCACCAGGCAACCATGAGCCAGTTCTGACAAGACCTCAACGGCCTTCCTTGTCTAAGCAACTCAATTCCTTTCCCATTTCCTCAACTTCTCATACTCCGACTTCATATATTTCACATGTACTTCTGGAATTTGAACATGTTTTTCCTTTCATATGACATGGCCGAGTCTGCCACTCACAAGTATTATGAAATTGATATTGATAACCTATATCATTTAACAGAAAAGACATGACGCTCTTTTAAGGCGCAAATCAGCGAGGCATAGCTTTCATTTTAGAACTTTGCAACAGAGCTTCCCTGGAGTTCCCCATGAAGAGTTTCATCAACAACATGTTTCACTTCAAAGAGGCTAGAAATAGATACAGAGAATACTGGCATCCAATTCACTGCACCATGCCCACGTTCCAATAAGAAGGAGATTGTCATGAATGCATCACGTCACGCTCGACCAATAAGACATATGCTCTCGTTACTCATCAGCCTGGGAATCATGATGCTCACCTCCGGGACTGCGCCCGCAGCTCAAAGCCATGAACAAGTGAAAACCGACATGGCTCAATCAGCACACATTTCCATTGAGCAAGCGGTTCAAGCTGCGATCAAGGAGGAGCCCGGCACTGTGATTAAAGCCGAGCTCGAAAAAGAACACGGTCCGCTCATGTGGAAAATTGAAGTGGTGGACGCAGACGGAAAGGTCAAAGAAGTCCATATTGACGGCACAAGCGGAAAGCGTCTGGCGCTTCACGGACGCGATGAGACTTCCCACGAATCTGAATCAGGTATTCATGCCGGCTCGACAGACAAGGAAAACGCAAACATGTCCGAACAAAAAACGAAACCATCGGCGACTGGAGAGATCCCGACAAAGAAGGTGCACCCATAAGACACGCTCACCCTTGAAATCACGAACTCTTCAGGACGAACAGACAACAATTTCGGCATGAATGGAGACAACACCAGCCATAAGGCGCTCAAGTCGATCTTCCAAGAAAGGGGATCCAGATGATATCTGAACGGCTCGATCACAACACCATCACAATTAACATTCACGGGGCGTTTGATGCTGAAACGGCCCAGGAGTTTTCCTTCACTGCCCGACGGGCGTATCGCATGGGCTTTCGAAATTTTTACGTGAGCCTGAAACACGTCACAATGATCGACAAGGCAGGCCTGACGCTCCTCTCGAATATTCTCCGCAAACTTCAGCAACGCGGCTGTACCGGGACTATCATTCATTCGCTCTTCTCTGCGCAAACTGAATTTCGCCATCCTCAAGAAAAAAGCATCCGTCCCGCTCTGCGCCGAACACACGCGAACCCCACTGTCGTTTCTTCGTCAACCAACCTCACCATGTTGGGAGCTGTTTGATCATGCAGCCTCTCCTTGAAGATATTTCTTCACACTGGCCGCCTCCCCTTCATGATCCGCGTGAACGAACACGCATGGGACGGATCGACCGGTGGGAAATCAGGATGTTTTCACGACACAACACCTCTCACGCATACGCCACACACAACGAGTGCATGCACTTACAATTATGGCACCCAGTCTGGAAGATGTCGGTCTTAACGCCTTCTCGTTTAACGTGAAATTTCTATGAACTCTACCCGTTTCGAGACGCAAAACTTCCAGTATGCTGTCTCACGACCATCAACAATGTCCTCAAGCACCTTGACGTTCCAGGCATTGATCCAATGGTTTTACACTATATGCAACACTACTTCCTTTCTGTTGAATCACCCCGGGCCGTACCTTCTCACTCGCCGGTCCAGACCGTACTTTATGTAAAAAACAACGAGTAAACGCAAAGGGATAAACGCTGGCTGATGCTATTAGGACAGGTAGAACAATGAATATATATTCCCGACATTTTGACATGTTAATCAGGCCAGGAAAACTCAACGTTGATCAGAACCATAACGTTGAGAAAATGTAAATAGACAAGAAAATTGCTAACAATATCGATGAATCATAAAACACAACCAGAACAATCCCGGGTATTAGAATCGGGTGATACCGTAGACCATAGAACCACCTCCGATATCCGGTGTACCTGCGGCCGCTTACTGGCCAGATTATCGGCTGATAGGACAGCCATTGAAGTCCGGTGCCCACGATGTAAACGAAACTGGACGTTCCCATTGAATCCCGGATCATTCAACTCAACGGAACGATAAGCCCTTAAGACTCAATCACCGCCCCCATCGGGACAGACGAAAAACCGTCCAGCAGAGAGGACTCAGACCATGAACACAGCGCCAATTCATAAAAGTCCACAAACCAGACAGCCGTTCGCTCCCCCCTCGTCCAACCTCCATGAAGACCCCATTGGCATACCGCCATCTGAAACGCCCCAAAACCATCTGCTGTTTCGAATGTTTCTCCAACAGTCGCCATCTCTTTTCCTATCATTTGTCCTCCTTGGATTTCTGCTTGGAAGCGTCTTGGGCTGGCAGAATCACCCGCATAGCTGGCCTATCGCACTATGGTGGGGATTTGCTGGAAGCATGCTTGGCCTGGGCATTATCACGATTGAGTATCTGACATTACGCTCCCCGGCCTCTCGTATTATTCATGTAGCGCAAAGTGTTGGGATTGGAATGGTGCTGGCCTCAATATTCACCTGGATTACGACTCTCCTATTTCCAGCATCATCGACTCTTGTATCGTTCATGGCCCTCGCAAGTTTGCTTGCATGTCCTTACTTGACCTACGCTCTCAGGAGCCGGACACAGGAAGACGCACCAGGCCTCATCCGCGAACTTTGGCCTCTCAGAGAACAGCGCACACTTCCATTCAAAATTCTTGATACAAGCACCATCATTGACGGACGAATTCTCGATCTTTATGAAACTGGATTTCTGGAAGGACCAGTCCTCATTCCGCGCTTCGTCCTTCTTGAATTACATTCTGTCGCCGATTCTTCTCAAGCATGGAAACGCGCACGAGGCAAGCGAGGACTAGAGATTTTACATCGCCTGCAAACCGTCTCCGACATTGAGGTTCAGGTGACAGACCAAGATTTCGCCGACATTCCGGAAGTTGATCACAAACTAATCAAACTCGCCCAACAGGTTCAAGGGAAAATTGTTACGAATGACTGGAACCTCTCCAAAGTGGCAGTGCTTCAAGGCGTCCACACCCTCAACGTCAATCGCCTCTCCTACCAACTCAAACCTCCAGTCTTACCTGGCGACACGATACGAGTCTATATCAATAAGGAAGGAGACTTAGACGGACAAGGCGTCGCCCATCTTGACGATGGGACGATGGTGGTCGTGGATCAAGCACGGGCGTATGTACAAAAGACCGTCGACATTGTGATCACAAAATTTATGCAGACGCATACCGGACGGATTCTCTTCGCTGTACGACTCGAGTATGAACAAGCGAAAAGTTTGAACTCACACCAGAGTACACCGCTAAAACCAGATTCCGATGAGTATTCACATCATTCACTCGTGGGTTCAGGAGGAACAAGAAAGGAATCGTATACATGATCATTCAACATTGCCCCCGCTGCGGAAAAGAAAGCCTCGCCCCAACTGGAGCCTACTGGAAATGTACCGTCTGTCGAATGGCTATTACGTCTCAGGCATGGTCTCGAGATACCAGACATCAAACATCCTCACGTCCGCTCACCTACCCTAAATAGAATTTGCCCGTTTGTTGTAGACACAAAAAAGGGGAAACGCGAAAGCATTTCCCCTTTTTCACTCGCATACTGCGAGCAAGCAGCTCAAATATGTGAAGACTGTGTTAGCCTTCTTTATGCATTTGTTCACTCAAGTAGTTTTCAAGCCCGACCTGCTTAATCGTTTCGAGTTGAGTTTCAATCCAATCAATGTGCTCTTCCTCATCTTTGACCATGTCCTCAAGCTTCTGACGCGTGTTGTAATCACCAACTTTCACACAGTGTTCAATGCTCTCCGTCAGCAACTTAACCATGTCTTTTTCTTTTTGGAGGTCAAGCTTGAGCTGCTCGGGAACCGTCTCGCCAATCGTGACTTTTCCCAAACGCTGCACATTCGGCAACCCTTCTAAAAAGAGAATATGCCGGATGATCTCATCGGCATCCTTCATTTCACCAAAACTTCGCTCTTTGACTTTCTGTTCTAGACGTTCAAACCCCCAGTTCTCACACATTCTCGCGTGGAGAAAATACTGATTAATAACGGTCAGCTCTTCAGTCAAAATTTTGTTTAATAGATCAACAACACCTTTTTTGCCCTTCATAATCCGGCCTCCTTTCATTCAAACACATAAATGACAAGATCGATTTTAATATTTTTCATTCTCCATATAAGAATATTATGTATACAGATCTATTATCGGATAATCTTACAAAAAAGTCAATATAAAATCCTAGGTGAAAATAACTAAAATTGATATTCATTATCATCTTCGATGAGATAATTTCTCACAATCATTTCATATATTTAGGTATTACACCCCATACGCGTTCGCACAATCAGCACCCATTCTATCTCGGCACCGCTTGACAAGCCAATCTCACCATATTATGATATTGAAAATCGTTATCATATTCATATAAAGAGATCCGTAAATGATTACCCGTTGCCACCATAAACCACACCTCCTCCACAGGGGATTGGAAATTTTCTTTTCCTGGCCAGGAGACGCATCGACGATCCGGTACACTCCTCCCCACCGTCTCTTGGCCTTCCCCTCTCTTGGCGACACTCTACATACCAGCCATGCAACTCGGACTTCATGAAATTCAAACACCATGAACATTCATCAACACGTGTACGACGACCCTCAACATCGATAGAGCTTTTATTTGGCCACTTATACCATTGGAGGATATTCACCATGAAAATTGGCTCATCCATTCCCGCTTGGCGCGTTCCCACCTTCACCAAAGGCACGCTTACGTTTTCCTCGCTCATTCACTCCACCTCTCAACCGCTAGTTCTCTGCTGCACACCCTCTCTCACCGCATCGCAAGCATGGCTGCTTGAAACCCATGTTACGGAATTCCACAACCGCCATACATCTCTCGCGACACTGGTCTCACGGTATATGCACTATGACTTACCTTGGACTCTCCCCTCTTCAAACTTTAGCCTTCCGTTGCTCACCGATCCATTAGGCCGGTTGAGCCGATCCCTTGGCCTCTCCCATAATCTTGCATCAGAACGATGCGAAACCTTATTTTTTACTGAAGACCATCGATTAGCATTTCGACTAGTCCATAACTTAAACATCAAAGGGTTGTTGAAGGTGCTGGAAATTACGGAACATCATATCTCTCATCACCTTCAACCTCCGTCGCAAGAATTAAAGAATCCTATACCATTCATACAACCGAACGTTGAAAATCTTGAGACTCATGCAGCCGTACACATATCAACATGACGCATACCAATTCCTGCGGCGGTATCACTGATGATTTCAGAGAATACAGGCTAAGAGCTCGCTCGCTACATAGCGGCGGCTCCTGTCCCGATTGAGTTTGGACAACTCTAACGAACGCTAATCATGCTTAACTGAACCGTTTACGCAGCCACACACAAGAACACACTTTCTGAGCGCCCCCAAGGGGTCGGCAGTCCTTCGTTACCTAAGCAAAACCTGTATGTCGATGAAGGAGGTCCAGGATGAAAAGGAGGAAATAGATTGGCAAGGAATCGTTACGACAAGAGGAAAGAAGCTACCAACAAGTGGGGGCCTTGTGAATATGTCAAGATTTAATCTGACCCTATTTCAGCATCACCGGAATTCCGGAAATCATCAATCGTCACTTCGTCAGATCCCTTCCAACGCGACTTGATTCAACACTGACTTCGGGACTCAAGCAGTCCTCCTTCAAAGACGTTAAGACTCACACCTCAGCACACGATCCGCCATGAGCCCAGCTCAATCTGCTATAGTCAAACGTGATGATTGCCGAACTTGAAGACCGAAGCTTCGATCAGTTTGTACAAGCCGCCACCACACCCGTGCTGGTTGAATTTTGGCAGCCTGCATGCAGTCATTGTCGCGCACTGTCCCATGAACTGGAGCTCCTCCAAAGCGAGCTGGGCAACCGCATAGTTATTCGAAAAATGAACGTACAAGAAAACCACCTCATACCCGCAGACCTTGAGATACAGTCACTGCCGGCCCTTGCCCTCTTTGTCAATGGTGAATTTCAAACCTACATAGGCGGAATTGGAAAGAAGAAAGAACTCATGCAGCAGCTAGAACCCTGGCTGCTCAACTCTGAACCTGACTTATAGAATAAAGACGAGAAGTAGCCACAACAGACCAAGACTGTTTTTAAAATTCTGACTTAGGCGTGAAAGATCTTATGGGTCAGGTTGCGTGTTTTATGATATAGCGCTTGAGCTGCTGAAGAGTTTTTTCGAATGCTTGGGACTCACGACTGCGCTTTCGTATCTGCGTCGTAATAAAACTCACCGATCCGACATTCGATAAACCAAAGGCCTGCATGATGTCCCTCAAGCGATGCCCCCCGAGCTGCTGACAGAGATACATTGCAAGCTTGCGGGCCAGTAACCCGTTCTGAGGGCCTTTGACGACGGCTCTTAGCCTCGTGGGAGCCACCTTGAAATACTTTGCCACCAGTTGAATGATGCGGTCTATGGAGAGGGCGTGCGGTAAAACCTGCGCCACCACCTCCTTATCCATCACATCATGCAGGTGGTTTTCGCGCACCCAAGTCCGGAAGGCATCATCGCCCAGCACACCGGCAGTCCGGCCTCGTTGGTAAAAGTCCTTAATCTCGTCATCGACACCAGCTTCTACATAAGTTCGATATCCTTGATATTTCTGCCGATGCCCCAACAATTCGTAGATAGATTCCCGCTGTAACCAGCGTGGACTGTTCGTGTGATTGATATAGGCGGGGTAGCTGGACCAGCGATAAGCCTCAAGCTTACGGACCAGCGGCGGAGTCGTCTCGACGGGATTACGGTGAATATAGCGGGAGAGTCGGAGGAAATAGTTATCTCCATCAACCAAGATGGCCTTATAGCGTCCGCGGAATAATGGCCCATCGGTGCGTTTCAAGCGATTATACCGTTGAGTATAGACACCGTTAATATGCCGCATGATGCGGCCAAGATTGCCACGCGGAGTCTGGAGAAGGAGATCGTAATGATTGCCCATCAAGCAGTAACCGTGGATCACGAGCCCGAAGCGTTCCTGCGCCTCGCCTAGGGTCTCGAGAAAGGCCTGGTAGTACGGTGGGGCGGGAAAGATGGTGGAGCGCCGTCGCCCCCGATTCATCACATGATAATACGCATGGTCGTATTCAATGCGGGTTGGTCTAGGCATAGGCTACTGTAGCGAAATTTATATACTA
>BQIY01000004.1 GCA_021604265.1 Nitrospirales bacterium | reverse complement strand
GGCCTGTTTACATAAATGGACCAACCTCTCGGTTTTCCCATCGACAAGTTCATAATTTGTTGACGGAGATATCACGGTCCTAATCTGCAACAGTTCGCAGATGCGGGTGATAAACAGAGCATTGATTCGGCTTAAGTGTTTATCTGTTACATTTGCGTACAGACTTTCGATCCATTCTCTGTATTCGGAAAAAAAACATGCCTTCGAATAATTGTGCTCTATAGCCTTCCAGTGTTTCGTGTGCCAGTCTGGGTCACTGATTACCGTCTGGTTGATTTTCTGGACGTACTTGCCTTTGACTTCCACTGGGATCGTCATCCATTTCAATCCCTGAGACGTTTTAATTCGATTGCGGTTTCTCCAATCTCGCCGCGTATATTGCATGTCATCGAATAAGATAAATTCATCAACAAGATTGATGAGGTCAAAATATCCCTTCCAGGGAATATAGTTAGACTGTACGATGGCGACGGTTTTTGCGGTGCGTATCTTCCTGTCAGACAAAGCCAAGTTCATTCGCCGCGTTACGCGGTCTGTGGGTATTTTCGCGATCATGCTTTTTCGCGCATCGAGGACGGTGTTCTGTAACGTGTCTGTGGGTTGTGCCAGGGCAGATCCATCCTTGTCATGTTGAACGGACTTTCGTATAGCCTCGTCTGAGGTTATCGGCTCACTCTTTGTTGGGAAAGGGATACTTCTTCCTCCCGCATCATATACGGCAAGGCATTGATGGTTTCCAGTCCTTTTATGAATTCGCTAATGTGTTGCACCACGCAAAAAATCTCTTCTTCAGTCATCTCATAATAAAAGGGCAAGCGTAACAGGCGACCGCTCAATTCTTCGGTGAGGGGAAGATACCCTTCCTTATACCCAAACGTTTTTCCCATGGGTGAGCTGTGTAAAGGAATGTAGTGAAAAACCGAACCAATATGGCATTCTTTCAAGTAAGCCATCAGGGCGTCTCGGGCTTCCATATTTGGCAAAAGAATATAAAACATATGGTAGTTGCTCTCGCAGTCTTCCGGAATATGGGGAAGACTCAGAAAACCCTCAGCTTCTAAGGGTTTCAATAACATTCGATACTGTTTGTAAATGTTCTCTCGTCGTACGGCAATCGCGTCCATCATTTCTAATTGGGCATAAAGAAAGGCGCAGGCAATCTCACTTGGCACATAGGATGATCCAATATCCACCCATGTATACTTGTCAATTTCACCTCGGAAAAATTCGCCGCGATTCGTGCCTTTATCCCGAATAATTTCAGCCCGCTCGATGAATTGAGGGTCATTGATACAGAGCGCTCCGCCTTCACCGCAGATATAATTTTTCGTCTCATGAAAACTGTACGTTCCCAAATGTCCAATCGAACCTAAGGCTCGCCCGTTATAATATGCCCCAACACCTTGAGCCGCATCTTCTATGACTAAAAGCTTATGCTTGTCGGCAATCGCCATGATTCGATCCATTTCGCACCCAATTCCAGCATAATGAACAGGGAAAATTGCTTTAGTCTTGTTGGTAATCGCCGCCTCAATAAGGTTTTCATCAATATTGAGCGTATCCTTTCTTACGTCAACAAACACAGGCTTGGCTCCAACTTTGACAAGAGCATTTGCAGCGGAAACAAAAGTAAAAGAGGGGAGGATCACCTCATCTCCCGGCCCAAAATCACAGAGCATGGCTGCCATTTCGAGCGCTGCCGTGCAGGAAGGTGTCATGAGGACTCTGTGAATACCGAATCGTTGTTCAAATAAACGCGAACATTGTTGCGTGAAATATCCGTCACCAGCTAAATTCCCCATTGTCACGGCTTGGGCAATGTAATAGAGTTCTTTTCCTACGACGAACGGTTTATTGAATGGTATGTTCTTTTCCATTTTTATTTCTTAAATTAATCAAAGATTAGAATGATAGTTTGACAGCACGTTGTGCAGGGTCAGATGTCATGGAGTGAACGGAACTTTGTTAAAAAAAGACTTAGCATCGTGACTACTGCTGTCTGGATTTTCAAAGAGGCAAACCTGTCAATATTCCGTATCAATCGTCAGTCATTTGACAAAAATGTGATATTTCAAGAGAATTTTCAGCATGAAGTTATTAGGGGACTATATTGAGCAATTGCAATGCCATCGGCGGGATCTCAAGAATGAAGGCGAAGGGTCGCAGTGAAGTAGAGCAGTCAAAAAGTAGGGGAGCTTTGGGCTATAGACGGGAAATTGCTAAAAAACCCTGTGCAAATTAGATGAATCCACGGCGATGATTTTATGCACCAGATAATGCTGTTACAAAAATCGGATTACTCATCACTTCACCACTCTCTTGTATATCCATACGGTAATACATCGGTTGTTCGCGGGGGGCTTGTGTATCCGTAAACCTGAATTCCATGGGGGTGGTACCTTCTTCTCTGGCCACCACGCTCCCCGAACGGATTATTCTGACCAATACAGGATGTGCTTGATGATCGGTGGCAGCGACGGACACATGTACTGTCGGCTCACAATTTCTGCTTGAAACTAAGGTTTCCCCGGATGCGACCCAAGGAGTTTCTGCTCCACAGTTGACATGAAACGTCTTCAATCGTAATCCGAATGTATTTTGATATTGCCCGACGGCATAGGCGTGACCGCTGCGTAGGGCTTCTATTACTCCTGCCGTGGTGCGTTCCTGTACCCAAAATACCGTCAGTACTTGATCTAACTCGATTCCGGCTTGTCCTTGTGTGTGAAATGCGATTTCTCCATAAGTAAACGGCGGTTGATCTCGCTCTCCCGTAAGGTACTGTTGGAGTGTTTGGTCCCATATCCCTCCTGGATCTGTCACGGTTCGGGTGTCCTGGTAGACACCGCCAAATCCTGTATAGTTTTTGGTTTGAAGCAACATTTCCGGATGAGGATCAGTTTTGATGGTCACCGTTCCCAACGGATTGACCGGGTGTTGGCTAAAGTCTCGTGCTTCGGTCAAAGACCAAATACTTGCGCCATGTTGTTGTGCCACAGTATCAATGAGTGCCTGATACGGGTCATTGGCTGAGTCGTCTCGATAGGGAGTAAAGCGCGGCTGGCTCAATGGCCAAGCATTGAAGAGCAGCGAGAGGGCGATCCCTGTCAGGGTGACAGCGAAAATTTTAGGCCATTGTATGGAGGAAGGAGTCGCGAGACCTTGTCGTTGATGCTGATTTCGCCGCCAGAGCCATATCGCTGGAATAAACAAGAAAACTGGAGAACAGTTCACGGCACTCTGCAATCCATATTCGTAGGAATTGGTGTTTCCAAGGACAGGGAGGGCAGTATAGTCATCCACATCGACTAATCCGAATACGAGAAGGTTTTTCTGTGCATCATGCATCGTCAGATTATCCTTCCACAGCGATCCGGTCCAATGATAATACGGAGCGACTTCGACTCCAGGGACTAACACCATCTTGGGGTGGCGAGTTTGGACTTCCTCAACCTCTTGTAGAAAGTCCTTGATTCCGTATTCAATGACAGAGGGGAATTGCGTGTGCACTCGAAAAGCGCCGCGAAGCGGGAAGAGTCCGTACTCATAACGCAGGGCGAAGTTCTCTGTGAGCACGACGGCGTCAAGGGAAAGGGCTTCAGCTTGCCGAACGACTTCTTCAAGTGTCCAACTGCCGGTACTCATTGTGCTGTGCACATGGAGCGCGGCAACGAGAGGCTGACGTGTGACTTCAGCGTCAGTGGCACTATACGAAAACGCGGCAGAGCTCCAGAGAAGCGCAAGGACGAGTAGAGCGATTATCTCGCATTGCCTCCAGGAAATGGTCACAGTATCGAACATATTGCTGATTAACGTTCTGCCTGGTGTTTTGCGTTCAGCGGACCTTTGCTAGCGAAAGAGAAATCTCAGGACACAATCGTTTAGAGATATGGACGTTTTCTCACTGACTTCGTTGTTTTGATAAAGAAGATACTCGCAAAACGTGATAAGGACGCCTGAAGAGTCACGAGAGATCGTAAGGAAAAAGAGTAAGGGCGGATAATAATGTATCTTTGTGATAGGTCTGTGTGAATGTTGGAACAGGCGTCTTATCGGTTCGTGAGTGAGAAAGGTGCGTGCGCGGTGCTGGCTGTCACGCAGGCAGGTATTATGACGTTCCGATGGCCTTGTTGAAGTTCCAGATCCGTTTTCACCATTTCTTCGATCAATTCCGCAAATTGTACTTGGCAGGACCATCCCAATTTTTCTTTCGCTTTGGCGGCATCTCCAAGTAAGGTTTCCACTTCAGCTGGGCGAAAGAAGTTTTCGTTGACCGTGACATAGTCACGATAATCGAGCCCAAGGTACATAAAGGCGACTTCAACACATTCCTGCACCGAGTGTTGCTCACCTGTCGCAATCACGTAGTCGTCTGGTTCATCTTGCTGCAGCATGAGCCACATGGCCCGGACGTATTCTTTTGCATGGCCCCAGTCCCGCATGGCTCCCAGGTTGCCAAGCTGGAGTTCGTGTGCTTTTCCGAGCTTAATTCGTGCCGCATAGGAAGAAATTTTTCGAGTGACGAACTCGAATCCTCGTCTCGGTGATTCATGGTTGTACAAGATTCCGCAGGAGGCATGGATGCCATAGGCTTCCCGGTAATTCCGAGTTAAGTCAAAACCTGCGACTTTGGAAATACCATAGGCCGAACGAGGATAAAATGGGGTTGTCTCATTCTGCGGCGTTTCCTTTACTTTGCCAAACATCTCACTGGATGCCGCAAAGTACAATCGACAGGCTGGCGCACAATCCCGCAAGGCCGTCAGAAGATGATGTGTGCCATTAATATTCGCATTGAGAGTGGAGAACTCATCATCAAAGGAGTAAGTGACAAAACTTTGAGCAGCTAGGTGATAACATTCATCAGGTTTCACCTGTTGCATGACCCGGTAGAGACTGGGGAGACTTTCGAGTGAGGCGGAATGCAATTGAAGATGATCTTTGATATGAAGGATTCGCCATAATCTGTGCTCGGGATCCTCCATGGCCACCCGTCGGATGACTCCATGAACCTCATAGCCTTTTTCAAGGAGAAATTCAGCTAAATAGGACCCATCTTGTCCTGTGATGCCGGTAATCAATGCTCGTTTCATGTTTGTTCCATTTCCAAAGTTTTGGTCGCGGCGTAAAAGCTTGTCGAACCCCGAATCGTTGCTATGCCACGCGAGACTACCGATATAGGAAGGAAAAAGGTTCGCGTGTACTGTGTGACAACGTCAGAAAAAGCGCCTAGGTCAAAATCACCGTCTTCAGCACTAAAAGAAGCCCGAGAGTTAATCCGATTGAAACTGTCAGCATCCGTTCCGCAGTTTTTTCACTCATGTTACCGAAGATCCTTTCTAGAGATTGGGTACAAAAAGATGCATAAATCCATTTTCTTTACCTCTTCAACACAATGTTGCCGTAGGTAAAGTCGTGCGTCGTATGAGAATCGTGTGAAAAATGGAAGTCCATAGCCAGGATGTTCCTCAAGAGCCGTTCGATAAGGACAAATTACACTCGTTGATCTTGCTCTTTATATCGACAGCCTATTGGTGAAACTAAAGAGCTTGTAATGGAAAAACCTGTTTGAAAGGTGAACGATATTCCGTCAATGCAACCGTGAAAGGCTGCCTATTGAGCAGAAGAAAGATTTTGTAAAAATAGAACGTGAACCTCACGGGGTGCCAATGTTTGATGGAGAATATGACGGGGGTGCCAGTTTTTTGACATGTTCTTATATGTATTAAACGCACAGACGGACGCTGAATATCCTTGGCCGGGTTATGTTGTCTCTTCGGTATTGGAATTGCAGGATCTTTAAGGATGCCCTTCACAATATACAACGTTGGTGACAATCAACACGCGTGTCTGGCAAGGATGTCGAGAACACTCGAAAGCCCTTCGTCATGAACCGTAAGTTATTGAACATTCTCTGTTGTCCTGCCTGTGGTGGAACTCTTCATGCCACACCATTTGAACTTGATACGCACGATTGTATCGTCAATGGTCTCCTGACGTGCCACTGCAATGAAACGTTCCCGGTGATTAATCATATACCCCGTCTTCTGTTAGGAGAGTTGCGAGAGCAATTACCTGCTATTCATTCTGACTTTTTTTCCAAGTTCCCTGATTGCCTGAACCTTGAACACCGTGTTAATCCGGTTGCGTTATCTGAGAAGCAACGGACGCAAGCGAGTTTTGGGTATGAATGGACGAAGTTTGCCCAATACTCGGTCGATAATTTTTCATTGTTTATTCAGCCGCTAGAACAAGGTTTTCTCGAGAATAAGTTTGGGTTGGATGTCGGGTGCGGAGCCGGACGTCATGTCAGGCAAGCCACGGCCTTAGGCGCAGAAATCGTGGGATTTGATCTCAGCCATGCTATCGATATTGCCCGAAGTGCAAATGACAATAATCCTCGTGCGCACTTTGTGCAGGGCGATGTCTTTAATCTGCCGTTTCGTCAAGGAATGTTTGATTTTATTTATAGTCTGGGCGTTCTGCATCATTTGCCCAATCCGGAGCAAGGGTTCCAGCATTTAGTGCCGCATTTAAAGCAGGAAGCCTCAATTTTTATTTGGACGTATCAGAGAACGAAGCGCAAGGAACTGCTAGAGCTTGTTCGTCCAATTACCACTCGACTACCTTTAGAGGGCATCAAAGCCCTATCCTGGTTGGCGACGGTTGTTGATTATGGGCTGTTTGTCAATTGCTATCGCTTGTTTCAGCGTTATGAACGCATTGCCGCTTTGGTCCCATCACGCATTAAAGAATACGCTTCCTATGATTTTCTTTCGAGCTATACAGACTGGTTTGATCGCTTGTCCGCGCCGCTGAGTAATTTTTACAACGAAGAAGAAATTCATGCGTGGTTTCGTAGAGCTGGACTCTCAAACATTACCACCAGTTTAGTCGAGGACTCCTGGGTTTGGGGCAAAGGGAGCCGAGGGTAAGGGTGAATTTTTTGGTCTTGACGACGGATTATCCTCCCCTGATTGGAGGAATCTCACGATATTCGTTTCATATCGCTAAAAATCTTTCAAAGTTTCATCGGGTAACCGTTGTCACGCCGCATATTCCAGGAGACAACGAATTTGATCAGAGCCAAGAGTTTGAGACCATAAGAGTGCTCAATGTCCCGGTCATCCGTGAGTTGCTCTTTGCGTACCACATTATTCAAGCGCATTTACAACATCCGTGTGATTGTCTGTTTAATGCCATGTGGTTTCCATGCGGCATTCTTTCATTCTTTCTTAAAAAAATCTTAAACATTAACTATTTAGTAGCTGCCCATGCTTCAGAAATGTTGGATGATACAACGACGTTAAAGCGAAGAATTAAACGTTTATTCAAGCCTTTAAAACTGAAAACGTTTCGTAATGCGTCAATGAATCTCCCCGTGAGCACCTATACAAGAGGGAAACTCTTGGATCTGAATATTCCTGCTCAGCGTATTGCTGGTCTTCCTAATGGAGTCGATATTGAACGCCTCACTCCTGGCTTCAAAGATGAAAATCTTATGAAACAGTATCACATTCATGACGATACGATAGTTCTGTTAACGGTGGGGCGGCTTGATTTACACAAAGGGCATGATGTGGTTGTGCAAGCTCTTCCTCTTATTCAGCAGCAGATTCCTAATGTTAAGTATCTCATCGTTGGGAACGGACCAGAGGAAGATCGTTTAACAGCATTGATTGCTCGAGTTGGCATGACGTCTAAGGTCAAGATGATCGAATGGGTGTCTGACGAGGATTTAGTGAAATATTATCGTCTATGCGATGTGTACGTCATGCCGAGTCGTGAAATCTTTGGTCGTCCGGATCTGGTCGAAGGATTTGGCATTGCGTTTCTGGAAGCCAATGCCTGTGCAAAGCCTGTGGTGGCCGGACATTCCGGTGGTGTGCCCGACGCGGTTATTCACGGACAAACAGGATTACTGGTGAACCCGCTGAGCCATGAAGACGTTGCCTCAGCAGTTATTCGTTTGTGTCAAGATACAGCGCTTGCGGAAGAATTGGGTCAGAACGGATTAAAAAGATGTCGAGAAACCTTAAATTGGCCCATGATTAGCCGTAAGCTGGTAGGGATCGTTCAGCAGATTAACGGTCAAGAACGTTGTCGAGTCTCCCAGTATGAGGGACGTACCTTATAGAATGGAGCGATTTGGGGAAAGCCCGACGTCTATGCAGAACCGTAGCGTGTGATCACACATTTGACCATGATCTCAATCGAATCGATGGAGGAAGTTTTTTGTCCTTGCGGCAGTGTTCTTCCCGCCGTGATGTCGTTCCGTACCTCAACTCGTCAATACTGCCGATGTCAGGAATGTACTCTTGTGTTCCACAGCCCAAGGCGGCGGAGCAAAGAGATGGAGGAGGAATACCAGCAAGGCTATGATGCCATTTTCCTGAAATCTGCCATTGATCCGTATCGTGCTCCCGTATTTCGAAGCGTCCTTGAACATCTTTCTGTGTACAAAAATCCTCCTGGTCATCTTCTTGATATTGGATGTGGAGCTGGCGAGTTTGCCTTACTGTGCCAAAAAATGGGCTGGACTTGTTCTGGTATTGAATTATCACGGCCAGCGGCTGAGTTCGCAGCCCGACAAGGTATTATGATGTTCCCGTGCGATTGGCTAGGGAAGTCAGGTGATGTTGTCGATAGTGTGCGACAGTTTGATGTCATCACGATGATCAATGCGTTCGATCATATGTGTGACCCCACTGGCGTTCTTCAACGAGTCTATCAGATGCTGAAGCCTGGAGGTGTGGTTGTGATCCGGGTTCCCAACGCCACTTTCCATCTTTCCATTCGTCGTGTCCTTACCTTTCTCAAGGCACAGCGTCAACAAACGTTTCACTTGTACCTGTATTCGCCTTCGACATTGAAGAATCTCCTCAATTCGGCCGGTCTCAAGACTCGTTCGATTCGAAATTCGCATACAGGGAGTACGCCGAGTTATGCCCAGGTGGAGAGCGACAAACGTTTGCTCCGTCGGTTGATATGGCGGGCCGGTGGATTGGGGCTTTGGTGTCTGGCCCAAAGTCTGTATTGGATAACAGGAAAGCAGGCGGTCTGGGCTTCTTCGTTTGAACTGGTGGCAACACGTGATGAGCATGGATAGGCCGTTCGTGCAGAGGCTGGCGATATTATCGGTAAATTATGTGGTGATTTAGGCAAGACCAGATAGGCGCATCGTATGTGTGGAATTTGCGGATTTATCGGTTGGGAAAATGATGCAGCGTTAGACATGATGATGCAGCGGCTCATCCATCGCGGTCCGGATGATAGCGGGATCCATCGGGAGCCAGGTCTTGCCCTTGGTGCCAGACGTCTGCAGGTGATTGATCCAGATGGTGGACATCAACCAATTGGAAATGAATCCGGGACCGTATGGGCCGCATTAAATGGCGAGATTTACAATTATCGAGAACTCAAAAAAGAGCTTCAAGAACATGGTCACCGTTTTTCAAGCAATTGCGATACGGAGGTGTTGGTCCATCTCTACGAACAGTACGGTGAAGAATTTGTTCATCGACTTCGCGGCATGTATGCCTTTGCCCTATGGGATCGTCATTGCCAAACTCTATTACTTGTTCGTGACCGATTGGGGATAAAACCTCTGTATTATGCGGTTGAGAAGGAACAGGTCGTCTTTGCTTCAGAATTGCCGGCGTTGGTGTCAGGCCTTTCGTCATGTTCAGTACGTTCAGAAGCCATTGCTCAATACTTACAGCTGCTGTATGTGCCAGGCCCAGAGACGATCTTTGAAGGTCTTCGACATCTTCGTCCCGGGGAAATGTTGAAGGCCGACAATGGGAAGGTTGAAACTCGGCAGTATTGGACGCCTCAAGCAGTCGCAAGGCAGCAGAATGACTGTCTTCAAGGCAATGATGAAGAGTCGTTCCTTGCGTTGCTGCAAGAAAGCGTTCACGCACATCTGGTCAGCGATGTCCCCGTTGGCCTTTTCTTGTCAGGCGGGCTCGACTCGGCTTCGATCTTAGCCATGATGCGTGCGGGCACCAATGGGTTAATTCGTACGTTCAGCATTGGCTATGATTCGAAGGCGGACCACTCCTTTAACGAACTGGATGCCGCCCGTAGCTTAGCGAATCATTTTGGTGCTGAACACACCGAAGAAAAGCTGACCCCTGATGTCGTCAAGGTCTTGCCTCATATTGTATCTGCCATGGGTGAACCGTTTGCTGATTCTTCTGCGATTCCGACGTATCTGGTTTCAGAAGTGGCTCGGCGGTCAGTGACCGTCGCACTTTCTGGAATAGGGGGAGATGAACTTTGGGGAGGCTATCCCCGGTATCTGGGGGTGAGAGCCAGTACGCACTATGAACATATTCCTGTGGCTGTACGACGGTGGCTTGCTACACACGTTGCCTCACGATTACCAGAGACAGGCGGTGTACGGGATCACGTGGGACGGATGAAGCGGTTTTTGCACAGTGGGTCTTTATCAATCGAAGAACAATATCTTCAGTGGATTACATGTACGCCAGCAGAGTGGGGAGGGTCAGCCTTCACCTCACAATTTCTGGAACAGGTGAATGTTGGTGCGACTCATCGTCTGTATCAGCAAATGTTTACCGCGTGGCCGTCCGCAGATCCAACTGATTGCGCCATGGGGCTGGATCTGCAAACCTACCTTCCTGATGATCTGTTGCGAATGGGTGATCGGATGAGTATGTCGCATTCTTTGGAATTGCGTGTTCCATTTTGCGACCCACGGTTGTTAGCGATGGCGTTACGCATGCCTTCTTCGACCCGCTTTTCTGGCTGGACATTGAAGGCGTTCATGCGAAAGTCTCTCACCAAAGTTCTTCCCTCGCACATTATGGATCGTCCTAAGTGCGGGTTTATGCTGCCGCTTGCGCGGTGGTTGCGTGAAGATCTGAAGGAAATGGCGTGTGATCTTCTCTGTGAATCAAGGCTCCGACGCCGTGGTTATGTCAAGCCGGAATATGTGCAGTGGCTCTTGTGTGAGCATCAAACAGGGTCACGGAATTTTGCGGATCAAATCTATGCGCTGCTGATCTTGGAGCTTTGGCATACCATGATCGAAGAAGCCACTTCGTTCTTACCGTAAATGCAGAGTATCGCAGAACTCTCTGTTTCAGGCACTCATGGCGAGTGAAGAGGCAATTTCCTATGGCCGCGATGAAAGTGTTTCATATTATTACCAGGTTAGATTGGGGAGGCTCAGCCCAAAATACCATGCTCACGGTCCTTGGTCATGACGTCTCCAGGTTTTGTCCAATTGTCGTGGCCGGTCCTGTTGGTTCTTGGACTGCACAGGGGGGGGACCACGCGACTCAAGCGAATTGCGCTCGGCTCGATGCCGCGGGTATCCAATGGCGGCTTCTTTCAACCCTGACGCGTGAAGTGAGTTTGGTGAAAGATCTTCGAACCCTTTGGGCACTCTTTATGCTGTTTCGCCAAGAACGGCCTGCCATTGTCCATACTCATACCTCAAAGGCCGGAGTTGTCGGCCGTCTCGCTGCATGGCTTGCCGGTGTGCCCATTGTTGTTCACACTCCTCATGGTCATGTGTTTTATGGGCATTTTGGGAATGTACTCTCATGGGTGTTTAAGATCATCGAACGGCTGTTTGCGAGGGGGACGAGCAAGATAATCGCACTGACTGAGGCAGAAAAACATGAACACCTTCAATGTCATGTCGGACGAGCGGACCAATTCCGGTCGGTTTTCAGTGGGATTGATGTGACGCAGTATCGAGCGGCATCGGTAGCAAGGCAGAATAGCCCGCATCGGTTTGGTTGTTCGGTTAACGCGATGGTCGTAGGATCTGTCGGATGGCTCACCTCAATTAAAGGACATCAGTATCTCATTGAAGCTATCGCAAAATTAAAACCACGGTATCCGCAATTACATTGCCTAATCGTTGGCAGCGGACCTCTTCGAGAAGAGCTCAGTAAGCTTGCGGCTGGTCATAGCGTTGCGTCAGCCGTGCACTTTCTCGGACACATGGAGGATATCCCGTCTTGTTTGGCTGCCATGGACGCATTCGTGCTTCCTTCGTTAAATGAAGGGATGGGGCGCGCGTTGATCGAAGCTATGGCGGCCGGGTTGCCGGTGATTGCCTCGAACGTCGGTGGTGTGCCTGCCATTGTGCAGGATGGACAAACCGGTCTTCTCGTTCCCCCGGGTAACTCAGACGCGTTGGCCGAAGCCCTTGAACGATATCTTCAGTCGCCGGAATGGGCCAACATGATTGGCGCTGCTGCGCAAGAATACATTAGTACACGATTTGATGTGTCATCCATGGTTCGAGGCGTAGAGTCCGTCTATGATGAAGCTTTGATCGAGCACGCAAAAGTTGGTGCGGCGAAACACGTAATAACCTGATCACTCCGACTTTCCACGTTTCCTTTCCTGACTTTTGCTTCATCCTCTCATCTCCAATTCTTCAAGTCCCTAGGCGACTTCTTTCAAGGGGCTCACAATATGTTTCCTTCGTTCGGTGTTAGAAGAGAGGAGACGGTCTTCGTTGTGTTCCTCTCTTGGCCAGGCCTCTTTCCAAATGACTATTCCCTTAGAGGGTCGAAGATCAACGAATTGAGCTAGGTATTTATTGCCCACCACTCCTAACGAGTATTTAGGAAAACGTATCTAAAGAATCGATTTCCAAAACCGATATAGCTCACATAACGTACTTTATTGAAAAATAACAACATAGCGGTTCGAGTGATTTCCTATGCGTGTCTCAATCCATCAACCTCAGTTTCTACCCTGGCTTGGCTATTTAGACAAAATTAACCAGGCTGATTATTTCGTGATTCTTGATAATGTGCAATTCAAAAAGAACGAATGGCAGAACCGAAATCGAATCCGTACATGCAAAGGCTTTCAATGGCTCAGCGTGCCGATTCTCCATTCATTCGGTCAACAAATTTGTGATGTGCAAATTAATAACTGCGATCACTGGAAGCGGAAACATCTCGGGGCTTTAAAGATTCATTATGAGGGGACGCCATTTTTTTCGCAGTACTTTTCTGAACTCCAAGAAATCTATTCGGATGAATGGCAGAAGCTCTCAGATTTCAATGTTGCCATTCTTCTGTGGCTGCTTGGGCATTTTGGCATAGACACGCCAATGCAGTTGTCTTCTGACATGAATCTTCGGCAACAACCGACAGAACGTCTTATTGATATTTGTCGAACCGTCGGCGCCTCGACCTATCTGGCGGGGCAGGGCGCACACGCCTATATGGATCTGAGAACGTTTGAGAAGTCCGGGATGACTCTTGAAGTTCAAGACTATCAGCCTCAGGTCTACCCCCAACGCTATGATTCGTTTTTGCCGTGTTTGTCGGCCATTGATCTCTTATTCAATTGTGGCTCTGATTCTGCTCAGTACCTCAATGGCTCGCGTGCACCGAAGAAAGAGTATGACGGTGAACATGTCCTGACAGCATGTTCGGCTTGATGACAACACGATGATTGAATGTTCAAGGACCTCGATGCAATGAAGCCAAATGTGGTGAATGATCTTGATAGGCAGCCTCCCAGGATTTTGGCCTTAGGTGCGCATCCTGACGATATTGAAGCCGGATGTGGCGGGACATTGATCAAGTACGCACAATCGGGGCATCAAATCTTTCTTATGGTCTTGACTGGTGGTGAACAGGGAGAGCCGGCACCCGGTGTTCGCAAGGCTGAACAAGAACAAGCGGCAAAAGTGTTGTGCGCAGATAAAATCTACTGGGGAGGGTGTGAAGATGCCCATGTTCCTCTAGGCTACGATATCGTGCAGAGAATTGAAGCCGTTGTCGAGGAAGTAAAGCCACATTTCATTTTTGTTCATTACGGCGATGATACACACCAAGATCACCGGCATTTAGCGATGAGCACGATGTCGGCCACTCGTTATACGAAGAATGTTCTGTTTTATGAGGGGCCCACCACTCAAAACTTTTCACCCACGGTGTATGTTGATATTGAATCTGTGCTGGAAGATAAAGTCTTGGCTCTCATGTCACATGCCTCGCAGGTGACAAAGACCAACATTGAGGGTTTAACGATTACCGATTTTGTCCGTTCTGCGGCCCATTTTCGAGGGTTTCAAGGACGGGTTAATAATGCTGAAGCATTCGTTCCCTTACGACTGTTTATTAATCTTGGCTAGATTTCCCTGTGATGCCTGTGATGACGGCTGTTCGTATTCCACATTCGAAACCTCAGCTTGGATGTGCAGAATTAGCTGCTCTGACAGAAGTCATCGAGTCCAAGCAAATTTCACAAGGCCCGCGTATTGCTGCGTTTGAACACGCCATGGCTGATTATGTCGGGGTTGCGGGCGGCGTGGCTGTGAGTTCCGGGACTGTCGCGCTGTACCTTGCTTTGCAAGCATTAGGCGTGCAGGAAGATGATGAAGTCATCATGCCTAGTTACGTTTGCGCCGCTCCCTGGGTTGCCGCTATTCGACTCGGCGCGACGCCAATCATTGTCGATATTGAGCCAGGAACGTTTGCTATTGATCCCGAAGCTGTGAAGACCGCAATTACGACACGAACCCGGGCGATCGTGGTTCCCCACCTGTTCGGGCTGCCAGCTGACCTGAAACGGCTGCGTACATTCGGAGTGCCATTAGTTGAGGATTGCGCGCAAACGCTTGGGGCTTCTCAAGCCAACGTTCGTGTCGGGACGGTAGGTGACGTGTCGGTTTGTTCATTTTTTGCGACCAAATTACTTTGTGCTGGAGAAGGCGGCATGGTGTTGTCTAACGACGACGCTGTTCTTGAAAAGATTCGAGGGTTTCGAGAATTCGATGAGAGGCCGCAATTGTCCATGGACTGTTTTAATTTCAAAATGACTGATCTGCAGGCTTCATTGGGCATGTGCCAATTGACGAAGCTAGATTCGGCGTTAGTACGGCGTGCGGTTATTGCGAATCGGTATGCGACTGAACTTGGCTGTCTTCCGGTAAGCCTTCCGCACATTCCGCAGGATCGGACGCATATCTACTATCGCTATGTGCTTTCAGTGTCTCAACCGCTTGATGATCTGTTAGGTCGTCTACACAATCGGGGGCTTCAATGTCGTCGGCCCATCTATAAACCTCTTCATTCCTATGTAAACCTTCAAGGGCGTTATCCTGTGAGTGAGCAAGCTTTTGTCTCATCCCTTTCTCTTCCTATTTATCCTTCGCTCACAGACAAGGAAGTTGACTGGATTATTAAAGTACTTTTAGAGGAACTCAATTGACAAGCTTACCGATTCAAACAATGAAATGGGAAAGATGGGTTGTGATGGGCGGACTCTGTTCGGTCTTTTTACTTTTACTCCCATGGGTTCGTTCCCTCTTTGTGGAGACAGGTCAGCGCTGGCTTTATATTTTCTCAGTCTCATTTATCTTTTCACTAACTTGTACCCCTGTGGCTCGATGGCTGGGATATTCTTTGAGGGTGATGGACTACCCGGAAGATCGACGGATTCACCGCATTCCGACCCCACGTCTTGGCGGGCTTGGAGTGTTTTTTGGATTCATATTGGCTGTTTTAGCGAATATGGTTCTTCCAGACCAGATAGTGGTGGTGTTACTCACTGGCATACTCTTGCTGGTTATCGGAATCATGGATGATTCTTGGGAGCTTCCTGCGTGGACGAAATTAGTGACACAACTCGTTGCGTCAGGAATCGTCATTTCCTGGGGAATGGTATTGACGGTATTTCCAGATGGACCCATTGGGGATACCGCAAATGTATTGCTCACGGTCCTTTGGCTCGTCGGGATCACGAATGCTTTTAATTTTATGGATGGGATGGATGGCCTTGCAGCAGGGCTTGCCGTACTGATTGCCTTCTTTCTCGGGTTTGTTGCGTTTCAGACGAATCAAGTCGAGCTTGGATGGCTGTCTATTGCCATTATCGGTGCCTGTCTAGGGTTCTTGCCTTACAATTTTCGGACCGGCGGACCCGCGATGATTTTTTTGGGCGATGGTGGTTCGACTTTTCTCGGTTTTACACTGGCGTCTTTGGCGGTGATGGGATTTTGGTCTGATCAGAACCCTATTGTTTCGCTGATCAGTCCTATCCTGATTTTCTGGGTGCTCATCTACGATATGATTTACTTGACCGTGGATCGTGTCGTTACAGGGAAAGTTCGCTCCATACGGGAATGGTTAGATTATGTTGGAAGAGATCATCTCCATCATCGTTTGGCCCGGGCGCTTGAAAGTCAGCGCGCCAGTGTGTTGATGATTTTTACCCTAACGATTTGCCTTGGCTTGGGGGCTATGGCTCTTCGAAAAACTGATGCACCTGAAGCTATTATGCTTCTCGCTCAAGCAAGTTTAATCGTGATCATCATTACAGTTCTCGAGTACCGAGGCCGGTTGCATTATTCGAAAGGTTCGAGTCAGATTTCTTCTGAACCGGCCGAGCAGACCGCAAAACCTATGTACCTCGTGAAGTAGAGGAACAGAGTCTTATTTCCCAATTCTCTTTTTGAATCGCGTTTGCCTGCCCGAATCTTGAACCAGGTTTTTTAGAAAAAACACCCTTGTACGTCTCGTTGGTTTCTGAGGTTCAGACGAGGCATTTAATGGGCTTCTTTCACGAGGTTCTTATTCCATTCTGGTATTTCTACGACTAAATTCTTTTCGCCATTTGGAACACATTGACAAGCCAGTCGTGACTGAAGGCTCAAGCCGGGCGCTTCCTCGAGTTGGTCGTCTTCGTCTTCCGTAGGTTCTGGGCAGGTGTCGAGGCCCTCCTTGATAATGACGTGGCACGTAGAGCAAGCACAAACGCCTCCACATGCATGTTCCAGATCGATGCCTGCACCAAGGGCAATATCTAACACACTCCCTGGTAATCCGGTTTCACCATAGGGTACGTTCTCCGGAGCGACTGTTATTTCACGTGTTTCCTCAGGAGTCTTAAAGGTAATGGTAAAAGGTTTTGTTGCAGTTTGTGTCTCAATTTTTTCGATATACGGATTACTGCCTCCCATGGATTCTCCTTATAGATAGACTTCATGAATATTGATGAACGTGCGGCAATTTGTTACGTGGCTTACCAAGGGACAATTAACTGACGATGGTGACTAGGACCAATTTTATCTCCGATTGTTTCAATCTCCGACCATTTTAGTCTTGACTAGTTGTCTAGGTCAATGCTAGTATTAAATACGATAATAATAGTCGGAGTTAATGATCTCTTGCAGTCAATCTCACGCGCAAGGTCAGTGAATTATGCTAAAGCTCTCGAAAAAAGCCGATTATGCTCTGATGGCGTTACATTACATGGCCTCTATTCAGTTTGGCGATATGACGGAGGCACGTGTCGTCAATACCAAGGAAGTCGCCGAAGAGTATCATATTCCCGTTGAGCTATTGGCGAAGGTGCTTCAAACCTTAGCCAAACAAGATATTATTGAAAGTCACAACGGACCCAAGGGCGGGTATCTCTTGGCACGCGAACCAAAGTTTATTACCATTTCACAAGTGCTGGAAGCGATTGAAGGTCCTCTCGGTATTGCTGATTGTTACCACGAAAAAGAAGATTCGTCCTGCGATCAGATGGATCGTTGTAATATTCGCACTCCGCTCTTACGTGTTCAAGAAAGTATTTCTCAGTTACTGAATAGTATGTCCATTGAAGATATGATGGTGGGTTCTCCCTTAATTATTGTTGAGTCGCGTAAAGCAGAAGGAGTGCAATTATGAAGTTGCCGATATATTTAGACAATCATTCCACGACCCCGTGTGATCCAAGAGTCGTGGAAGCGATGCTTCCGTACTTTACCGAAAAGTTCGGCAATTCGGCGAGCCGGAATCATAGTTTCGGGTGGGAGAGTGAAGAGGGTGTTGATACAGCACGAAAACAAATTGCGAAATTAATTCACGCTGACCCGAAGGAAGTCGTCTTTACCAGCGGCGCGACAGAGTCAGATAATTTGTCCCTCAAGGGTGTCGTGGAGATGTATCGTGAAAAGGGTGATCATATTA
>BQIY01000003.1 GCA_021604265.1 Nitrospirales bacterium | reverse complement strand
ACGTCGGACCTTGGAACATTAGCACAGTATCGCAAAACAAGAATCCCACCGGCTCAGAGGTGCAAAAGGCGATTCCATATTTGAAACGTCTGTTACAGTTGTTACCGAAACTTGAGGCTATAATTTTCTTGGGTAAAAATGGTCAACGGGCTATCCCGAAAATCCAAAAAATCTCAAAATTGCCGCTTTACAAAACTTACCACTTGGCGGCCCAATCATTTAATCAACCCGCGAATAGATTACTCATTCGAAGCACACTGGCTGAAGTTGCTCAGAGGTTTTGTCAATAGCGATCATTAAAGCATAACGCGCAGCCGACAACCTGATCTACCCGCGTAAGGGTTCAATGAAAATCTCGACTCACGAATAACCGCTTCGCCTGCTGCCTTGGATGCATCGCTGGTGATGGAGTTGCTTTTTTCTTAAACCGTGATGTTTGTCGATTGTCAGGGGTTTGTTTTTTGACCTCATCAGCCGATGACCACGTCATATCGATGGTATCGCCCTCCCCAAGCTGGTCAAAGAGATAAGAATAATCTTCTATTCGTTCTGATATCACATGGATAACCCGGCCTTCGCGTTGCACTTTACCAGTGACTTTAAGGAGGCGGCCTTGCATTACTTCGGTTCTGAATTTTGTAAATGTTGTGTTCCAAACGATAACATTCGCTGATCCTGTTTCATCTTCTAGAGTAATAAAAACCACACCGCTTGCTGTTGCAGGCCGCTGACGCGTAATGACGGCTCCGAGAATAGTGACCCTGCTATTTTCTGGGACATCGCGTAAATTGGAGTGTTGAATAATACTCTTCCCGGCATGCTCACGCACAATGCCAACTGGATGATCCTTCAATGACAATCTGGTGCTAATGAAGTCTTCAAACACATCTTCCGTATGTGTAAGCGCTGGCAAGGCAGCCTTATCCAATGGTTGATCTAGAAGAATATTATCTAAGAGCGGCATTGGCTCTCCATCATCCACTGCTTTTGCATGCCAAAGGGCTTCTCGGCGATTAATGCCTAGTGACGCAAAAGCGTCCGCCATGGCAAGTTTTTCCAGTGAGGGTTTTCTAAGGCCTGCACGACGATGAATGGAGGCTATATCTTGATATCCATTCCCTCTTGCCGCTGCTAACCATTGTGCATCATCTTCTTTAAACCCTTTGATCATTCTAAAGCCCAACCTGACGGCAAGGTTGCCTTTCCCATCAGGTTCGAGACAACAATCCCATGTGCTGGCGTTTATATCTACGGGTCTTACTTCAACCCCATGCCGTTTTGCGTCACCAACAAGCTGTGCGGGGGCGTAAAAGCCCATTGGCTGAGAGTTTAAGATCGCGCAGCAATAGACTTCAGGATGATGGCGACGCAGCCAAGCAGAAGCATAAACTAGTAACGCAAAAGATGCTGCATGGCTTTCTGGAAATCCATAACCGGAAAACCCTTCAAGCTGCTTGAAACATCTCTCGGAAAAATCCTCATCATAGCCACGTTCTATACACCCAGAGATAAACCGCTCTTTGAAGTCTGATACACTGCCAACACGCCGGAAGGCCCCTAATGCCCGGCGTAAGCCATCGGCTTCACTAGGGTCAAAGCCTGCGGCAACCATCGCTATCTGCATCGCCTGTTCTTGAAACAGCGGAACGCCTAGAGTGCGTTTTAAAACCTCTTCAAGCTCCTTAGAGGGATAGATGATATCTTCTTCACCGCGACGCCTTCTGAGATAGGGATGAACCATATCGCCTTGGATGGGCCCCGGACGGATAATCGCCACTTCAATGACAAGGTCATAAAAGCATTTTGGCCGCATACGTGGGAGGAAAGACATTTGCGCCCTGCTTTCCACTTGGAACAGACCAACTGTATCGCCTTGGCTTAGTTGCTCATAAATCGCCGGGTCTTCTTGCGGCAGCGTCGCTAAAGAATATCTCGTGCCTTTCCATTCTTTGATCAGGTCAAAGGCTTTTCGGATGCAGGTGAGCATGCCCAAAGACAAAACATCAATCTTGAGCATGCCCAGAACGTCAATGTCGTCCTTATCCCATTCAATGACAGTACGATCATCCATCGCAGCGTTCTCAACAGGCACGAGCTCATCCAAACGCCCTTTGGTGATGACAAAGCCGCCAACATGTTGTGATAGGTGCCTAGGAAAGCCGATAAGTTCCCCTATGAGCGATAAGGTTTGTTGAATACGATAATCGCTCAGGCTCAAACCAGCAGATGCAATACGTTCTTCTTTGAGAGAACCGTCAGACCACCCCCAAACTTGTGATGACAGTGCTGTAAGGGCGTCATCAGATAACCCCATCGCTCTTCCAACTTCACGGATTGCTGCTTTGGTTCTAAAATGAGCAACCGTGGCGCAAATGCCTGCGCGATGACGACCATATTTGTTGTAGATGTGCTGGATAACCTCTTCACGCCGCTCATGTTCGAAATCTACATCTATGTCTGGCGGTTCATCACGCGCTTCAGAGACAAAGCGTTCAAAGACCATGGTTATGATATCTGGTCCTATAGAGGTAATGCCAAGAGCGTAGCAAATAACCGAGTTTGCAGCTGATCCACGTCCCTGACAGAGGATGTCCTTTTCGCGAGCAAACTTAACAACATCATGAACGGTCAAAAAGTATCGCGCATAATCAAGCTTCTCGATGAGATGCAGCTCCCGGCTCACCATAGCTTGGACTTTGAGCGGCACGCCATCTGGATAGCGGTCTCTCAAGCCATCATCGGTCAGTTCTCGCAGCCTTTGTAGAGGCGGTTTTCCGTCAGATATTTCTTCTGGGTATTCATATTTTAACTCAGACAAAGAAAAGAGACATTGATTGACGATCAAGCCCGTGTTGGTAACGGCTTCTGGATAGGCTTTATAAATTTTATGGATTTCAAAGGGACTTTTTAATCGCCTCTCAGCATTTAGAAGAGCACGCTTACCAATATTATCAATGGTGCAACGTTCACGGATGCAAGTGAGGATATCTGCTAAGGGGCGTCTGGCGGCTTTATGTAAAAGAACATTGCCTGTAGCGATCAGCGGAACGTTTAACCGTTGAGCAATCTCTGCTTGTTTTTTAAACCGCTGATTATCTCTGCCATCATAGTGAGGGTTTAAACCGCAAAACACATTATTTTCGAATAATTCTGAGAGCCGTACAATATTATTGGGCGCTACATTAAGCGTAATTAGAAAAGACCCTAATCCCCAATCCAAAATATCTTCAATTGTGAGATCACATGATCCTTTGACCGTTCGTAATTTTCCTTTGGACAGGAGCCGACATAACCGCCCATAAGCTTGCCGGTCTTTCGGATAAGCAAGAAACTCTTGCCCGTCAGTAAGCTTTAACTTGACGCCAACGATGTACCGCATCCCGGCATCCATGGCCGCCGCATGAGCACGAACTATCCCGGCAAAACTATTGGTGTCAGTGATCGATATAGCGTCGAGGCCAATTTCCTTTGCCTGCTCAACTAGCTCTTCAGGGTGAGAGGCTCCGGTGAGGAAGGTGAAATTCGACGTAACGTTGAGTTCTGCATAGCTCATGGGAAGACGCCCGCCACTTCCCATACCAGCGGTTTTTCATTTGGCTTGGTTGATAACCACAATCTTGGACCTTCTTTACTTTCCACACGCCAATAGTCTCGAAGAGAGCCGCTCTCAGGGCCTTTCCACCACTCATGGCCTATTCGCTCCGGTCCCTTATATCGCGCTGTGGTGTAAGTCTGGCGACGCCATTGAAAGCTTTTTGGAGGACGTCCGGGTGTGATCACCGAAACCCGTTCTCTTTGATAGGTTATGAGAGGGCGAAACGAGTTTGAAAGCCATTGTCCTTTTTCCAATTTGTCCACGGCCTCAACAAAACGAAAAGACCGTAGCGGCAAATGACTTTCAACTGGTCGCCATTTTAAAACCCGATCAAAGCCCAGCTTGTTACCAAGTGTTGCGATCAGCTCATCACGTTCACTTTGCTTTTCAGCATCAGCAAACCTTCTCTGCACCGGTTTAAAGGGTTCCGCTTTTAAGGCGGCTAATCGCATCATATCGATACCACAGCCAGCATCGATAGTATCCAGCTTTAATTCAAATTGTCGGAGAATTTGACCCTGATCCTGCGTTGGCCTTGCAAGCCCAATATCAAGATGAATTTCTTTTTTATCAGCCCGGTAAATGCTGAAACGTACAGACCTAAGACCAAAGGCATGTTCATTAAGACGTTTGCAAACTTGGCGAGTAAGTCGCACCAACCCTTCTCTCACATCATCGGTCAGAGCTATAGGATCAGGAAATGATATACGGGCTGAAAATGTTGGTTGAGCCTTTGCTGGCGTTACTGGGTCAGCAGCACTCCCCAATAGTTTTTCATAAGAGCGTAAAAGTCCAAACCCAAACCGTCTTGCAAGGTCGGAGGACTTTAATGGGTAGAGATTGCCAACCCGCTTAATCCCTAAGCGTTTCAGTTCAAAAACAGTCTTCTCATCTGTAAAAAGGGCCTCAATAGGAAACTGGACGAGTTCTTCTCGAATATTCCCTGAAGCAATAATCGTATGCCTCTCAGGCCCAAAGTGTGCTGCTGCTCTGGCGGCCCCTTTTGTATCCGCAATGCCAATTCGAGATTCAATTTGCATGTCAGCAAGTTCAAGGGCGATCAATTCTGCCATTGCCGCTTCGCCACCAAACAAATGAGCACACCCTGTGATGTTTAATAGAAGACTGTCTTTGCCTTCACATGTACTCCATGGCGTAAACTTTATGACCCACCGCTGCAGTGTTTTTAAAAACGCCGTATCGCGCATTGGCTCTTCAGGAACGGTAATAAGGTTTGGTACGGCTGCTCTTGCTGTTGCAAGAGTCATCCCTTCAGCAAGCCCCAGACGCCTTGCGTGTTTATTCAAACAGGCAAGCCTAACAGCGCTTTTATGTTCAACCGTGACAGCGAATATACTGTCTTCAACCGGCAACCCGGCCCGGCCAAACCGGTTCACCGGCAGGCTTGGCATCCAGATGCAAAGTATTCTCTTCCCCAAGGACATTTACGACCCAACTCCCAATGGTTCCTTTTTTGTTTTTGTAAAGCGATGCATGAAAACGAACTTCCCCAAGTTCATCTGTAACAACTGGTGTGCAATGCCACCGTGTCTCTGCCGCCGTGCTGTGGGCAGGCTTGTCAACAATCATCAGACCAAGAGACTTTCCATTAAGCGCCGCAAGTTGAAGTCGTCGAAAGTTCGTTAGACCCGGACTTCGCTCCGCAATGATGATGACGTTTTTAACACTGCCAGATCGAAGGGCAGTCTCCGCCGCCCATAGAACATCTGCACTCAACGGACAGGGTACAAACAGGAATGCATTAGGGTCACAAAATTGAGCGACACTTTCCGGGTGTAACGATGAAAGCGAATACGGTGGACCACACAGCATTGTCTCACCCGGCTTCACCATGAGGAGTGAAAACGCCAAGGCGCTAGGCCCGCTTAATTCGTGGACTCGTCCCCGCTTTAGTTCAGGCAGAAATCTATTTGTTCTTGCTTTGTTCACGCCCGAATATGGACATCTGGCAGTTTGGGAGTCAAGATATGAATCTGAAGAGCGCAAAGATTGACGGTGCTGCACCGTTAGCTTTTTGTTAAGAGGCTCTTGATTAGATCCTTCTACCTTATAGTAGGAGGATTAAATGCAGCAATTTTATCGCATTGCCGCTGCTGTTGGCCTAGTGCTGATCATGTTGGAAGCAGTATTCCCTGTCACCATGGGAAATATTCCACTTGCAGGGAACGCCTTGCAACAAACAGCAATTTTATTCTTGATCGTATTTGTGACGGTGGAAATTGTTCTGGCAACAAGAGAAATAATTGGAAAAGTCAAAAATGCCGACAAATAGAGCAAGAATAACTGTGAATCTTTCTGATGAAGCCAAGGAATACGTTGCGGCAATTGCAAACACTCATGGGAAAACTATGTCATGGGCGATTGAAAAAATTATCCTAACTCATCGTAATCAAGACAAAAGCCTGATGGTTCCAAATAGAAAGGATGCCTTCACAAACCCAGACATGAATTTTAATATCGACGACGTACCGCTGGCAGAAGAACTGAAAAAATATTCTCCAACAACTCCAAAAAAATGACCCCAATTCATATCTGCAATTAACGAAGCCCATGATTATAAAACTCAACAGACTTTTTAGAAGTGCAAACATGTTAGACGTTTCATCAACCATGTCTTATCAAAGCTGAAGGAAATATGTGTGGACGCGGAGATCAGAGCTTAACATGGGCTGAGATATGTGAGTTATCAGGCATAACTGGCGTGCCCACCTCCAATTTGCAGCCTTGCTATAACATTGCTCCGACAACTACTGTTCATCTAGTCCGTGAAACTGATAACGGCCGTGTCATCGAAAAGGCGCGATGGGATATCGTCCCTAGTTGGTGGAAGAAGCCCCTTTCAGAAAAGAAATTCGGCACCCATAATGCGCGTGCAGAAACCGTCATTGAAAAAGCATCTTTCCGCACTGCATGGAAAAAGGGTCAACGCTGCATCATCCCGATGAACTTCTTTGAATGGAAGCACCCCCGCAAAAAAGGCGACCCACCATTCTACATCTATCCGACAAAAGAACCCGCCTTCCGCATGGCTGGGCTTTGGGATGAATGGACAGACCCGGAAACGGGAGAAGTGATGCTAACCTGCACAACGATCACCTGTGAACCAAATGAGTTTATGGAGGCGATACATGATCGGATGCCAGTTATTCTTGGCGAGGATCAACTTGATGCTTGGTTCAATGCCCCACCGGAAGAAGTCATTGATCTGCTAAACCCGTGTCCGTCAGAATGGATGACATCCCATAAGGTTAGTGCTTACGTAAACAACACCCGCAATCAGGGGGAAGAGTGTGTTGAACCGAATGAAGAGACATAAATGGGAGGGTGACAATGGAGTGGTTTAAAAAATCAGAAATAAACGACGACAAGATAGCAAGATGGATGTCAGTCTTTTATCTGACTGGAATTATCATTCTACTGTTAATCGCATGTATGGCTTACATAGACCAATTTCCGAGAATTCCGTCAGACTACTTGCTTCCGGTTAGCGTGGTAATAGCAATTATTGTTTCTAGAATTCGCATCATCCGAATCGGTGTTCTAGAAGCTTACACATCTGACTTCACCCAAGGCGTAATGGCTATGTTAGCCTTAATCTTAGTGGCACTTCTCGGAATTGTGTTTATTGCCAATTATTACGAAGTTGATTTTTTGCTGAATGCTATTGAACTCACAATTCAGTTTTTGAGAGAACTTATCGATTCGATCCGACCGCAATAATAATGGCCTGAGCACGCTATAACTGAATGAGGACTCCAAAAAATCTGCCTCCTGTATGAGTGACGGATGAATGCAGTCGAATTCTTATTGGGCACTGGCGGCGGCACATAGGGTTAATCGCAACTGTTGCCAAGCAACTTCTCTTCGAATAATGCGTGTTATCTTACGTCCATCGCGTGGAGTGAGTATGCGAAAGTACCTTCGCTTGGTTTTGTTAGGTTACAGACTCGCCGGTCTCCTTATTGGCACTGTGCTCGCCTATTTTTTTGGCATTTTTGGCCTTGCATGCCACCAAAATGATTCTTGGAATTGCGGGGTAATGGATATCGCTTCAAACGCAGAACTACACACATTGATTATGTTTTTATTGGCGTTTCCTTTTTTGACTGCTGCTTTTGAAGTCACGGAAGCAAACGCACCTATTGTCTCGCGAATCCTGTGGCCGGTCTTCGGATTGTCACTGAGTATTGTTGCATTTTCAGTTATGGTTTCAACCTATCTCGCCGTTCAGAACGCAACGTTCTGAACATCTCCTTATGGCGCATAATTGATGGTCAATCTCCTTTTAAACCATCACCCGACGATACTTACAATTGAATTCCATTGATACGAAACCTACTACCAAGGAATCAATTTCGGCTCTTCATTGCGCCGCCCTTCTCCGTAATCCAGCCACGCCCTTACCCAAAGCACATTGCTCTCGTATGGGTCATCATGAAACCTTTCAGGATCAGTGTGAGATTGAAAACTAGGATAATAAGAGTCTCTACAGACGGGCGCTGACCTTTGATATCCATAACGATCAATGGGGCACCATTTACGTCGTGCATCATCTGGCGCCCACACTAAGCCGCTACGGAAACAGGAAATGGCTCTATATTTGGGTGGAATTAGGTCATCACCATTTTCATCAACTATGCCCCATAAGCCATCTTCGGATTTTATTCTCAGCCCCTCTTTGCATCTTAGAAGTCGACTTCGATCCTCTTTGGGTTTAGTATAGGGCTCCTGCTTATACACGCCATTGGTAAACCGCAAACGATAGACCTCATCACCGATACTGACTTTATACGTTGTAGTGGCCTTGGCAGACGGAAGACTTTGATCCGTCATGTATCCTTTTTCATTGTCAATTAAATCGTAGATCGGCTCGACAGCAAAATCGCCGTTAGCATCCACCAGACCCCATTTGCCGCTAACGCGAACCCAGCGATGCGTTCCGAAAAACCCCCTGCTATTCTCGAAGAATCCGCCAAACACTGAACCGTCCTCTAACATCGCTCCATAATTGCCCCCTCGAATGAGGAACGGAGGCGGGTCACATCGTCGATTTGTGTATGGGAACAACGGTTTTTCAAACCAAACTGCTGGCAAAGCCATGTTTATTGGCTTCAATTCATACCCATTCACCGCGTAAAGGATTTGAAATTTTTCACAGGTCAGAAAGACTTTCCCAACGCGCTGGTCAGGTAGCAAAGCGCCATCTTTCAAGAGACTTTTCCACTCATCGCCATCTTTGACTGAAAAGTAGTCCTGCTTCCGATGCGGAATTTTGTATCGATTAGGGCGTTCTATTTCGTCAAAATAGCGACCGGCCAAAAGCTCCCCATCTTGATTAACAATCCCAAATTTTCGATTACGATAATCACCCTCACCAGCTAATAGATAACCGTCGTGCCAATGGGTCAGATAATCAAAAACGAAAGGGATAACTTCATTGCCGTTGCCATCAACTGCACCTGAGACTGTGTTGCCATCAATTCTTTTTCGAACGGGCGCCCGATTATATTTAACCTTAGTCACATAGGTGTATTGAGGGTCGATCAACCAACTTCCGTCTATTCGCATGAGGCCGTACAAACCGTTCCGTGTTCCCGGGTTATCTTGCAGCGCCTGCGCCCAGATCAGGTCTCTTTCTGAATTATCGAATTCCTCAAAGTTGTATTTTCTTTCCGTGATCCAACCGTCATTAATATGATACATTCCGGCATCACTAATGGAATACCTAAAAGAGCTTGGCCAGCCAAAATCTGAGTTTGCCGCAGGGATGCCCAATATGATCTGATCACTGAATATTAAGGCTTGTGCAAATAAAGGTTCAACAACATAATCCCCTGATCGGTTAATTATCCCGAACGCTTTCCCATCACCAACCACCGCCAAGCCTTGATCGAAATCTCCCGCTTGGTCAAATTTGGGTTCGATGACGATTTTTCCGGAAGGATTAATGTAACCGTACTTTCCTTCAACTCGGACTGCCGCTAGTCCTTCTGAGAACTTTCTCGCGAGTTCGAATACAGGATCAATAACGAAAACTTCCCGCCTATCTTTTTCCCATATTGCTGCATCAATGTAGCCGCACAAATCAAAAGCTGTTTTGCCACACCGTCGTAGCAAGTTTGATTGTTCCTCTGCATAAACTACAGGAGAGGCGATAAAACCCAATGCAGCTATAAGGGTAAGGGCTATTAGTCTCATCGTCGGCACCTATGCGAATATTGAGGTTTTGACAACTCAGAACTGTTCTTGAAGTTACCCTACCCACCTGAAAGCTTGGCTGGTTTGAAGCTTACATAGCGGGCTTTTCTTGAGGCACATCGACGCTATTTTCAAACTCTGACTTGCGCGGTGAACGCTTTTTACTCTCCCTAATAGCACTTCGAATTTCATCAAGCATCCGGTTAGGGCCGAATATGTGGCGAATTCGTTCAGGCTCTCCCCCACCCATTTCTTTTAAGTCAATGTCACCAACATCAAAGATTCTTTGCCACCACCATTGCTGAATATCTGTATCAACTATTCGTTGTAAATTGATCCTCTGCTGGAGGTTATTAAATACCCCTCCAAGTGTCATTAGCGTTGCATCATGTGTTTCTGTGTCGCGAATAATTGCGTAACGCCAACTACTCCAAAATAATATGTGTGGAAAGTAGAATGCACTAGCCAGAGTAAGAGGAAGGAAACCCAGAGCTATGAGACCATGGTTAGGCATCAAGGTGTAAACCGGTGACAACCAGTCAAACCACTTTGTAGATAGAGCAGCAAACACACCTACCAAAAGAACTAATCGCGCCCCAAAGCGCAAAAGGACAGGTACTATGGGCAAGCGCCTCGTTATTCGTGAAAGCGTCCTAACCAAAAGCCACAGAATAACACCAACACCCAGTGTCAGGGCCGTATCTTCTCGGGCAATTTGGTAACAAGTTTCGAGCCAATCGGGAATCGAGACCAGAAGATTTTCCAGAGCTTCGAACACAAACGTGTTCGAACTCAATGACTGGTTGTTCAATGTTTCACGCAAAGCAGTCGACCATGTTTCGGAACTTTCTGGCACGCTTCTTATTGACCATGCCACCCATCCAACAAAATAGAGAAGCGTTAGCGAAGCCATTAGAACTGGCCACCAGATTGCGTGCCATGCAAACGAACGTTTTTTGTCTTTAAGAAATAAGACTTCTTCTAACCGTCCTTTTTCACCATCATTCAACTGGTTGAGGTGAATATCCCTCAACAACACGAGCCAATGCACGCCTGTGTCAAAAATCAGTTTCTCGTGATTATTTCGTTTCAACAATGCGCGAGTACGTCGACCGTTAGAGTAGAACGAAAAAGCCAATTCAGTCCAAAGCCACGCCATGCTCAATGACGCCCAACCTACCCATGTCCACGACATTGGATGATAGAGTTTTAACAAAACGGAGCTTAAAAAAGTTTCGCCTGTTCCCGCTTGCGGTCCGCCGAACCAGAAGGCTAGAGCTTCAACAAAAACAGTGATGGCCAATATGCCCCATCGGAAGTATCGTGCCCGCTTAAACATCACCACCCCTTTGGGTGTATGATACTGCTGGATTGAACCTAAGGCAATTGACCAAAATCCAAGGTAGTGTCTAAGTTTCAATTTGCAGTGTCCGCTTGCAGGCTGGAGTTGGCCAACTGCACCGCCGACAGAACAATAATGGGCCTTTGCGGTCATTCGCCCTCTACGATTATTAGTACCCGCAACTAAGGAAATTCCGATTATGACTGTCAGAGCACTCTTTCCCGTCCTGATGATTGCGTTTTTAAGCACCAGTTGTGCTTCAGCATCGGAAAGAAAATTGAGTGTTTTGCCTGATCAAAATTGTAAATTCGAACGCGGTATCGACAAGGGAAAAATCGGGCCGATTCTAATCGGAAATTCCGTGGATGAACTACGAGAAGAACATCAAGTTGGCATCACGTCGTTGCCATATTTAGATCAAACAGGATATGCCGTTTCACTATGCAGCGATGACGCAATTGTTGTTGCTGAAGCGGATGATGAGGGCATAGTAGTTTCCCTTTCCACGACTTCGTCTTCGTTTCAAACGAAACGTGGCGGTAAAGTTGGGATGAGCCTAGAGCAGCTTCAGGCAATCCACCAAGATGGCATTCTTTCTACTGGGGTTGAAGAAGGCGGATGGATCGCCTTCCGGCTTGATGAAATCACCGGATTCTTCGAATTTTCATTGGAAGGAATTGCCGTAGCTTGTTTAAGGGATCACGAGTCTTGCGCACAGGAATTTTATGAACGGCCAGCCATTCGATATTGGGTTAGGTAAAACAGACGGGCCTCATTGGTGCACGGAAATGCGGTAAAGCTGCCTGAGTAACGCTTTTTAGCAAAACAATTGACGGAAAAAGCCGGGCCACAGATTGCGACGGTGTAAACGCTGTTGGCAACGAATGACAGTATGCGGGTCAGAGCGGCTATTTAAGAAATTAAGTTAGGATACCAGTGTTTTGAGAAGTTTGATCGGATCAGCTTCTAATTGATCGCAGAGTTCAACAAACTCGATCACGTCCAACCGCCGCTCTCCACCTTCAATCTTGGCCACAAATGACTGGGGCTGTCCTAGTCCATCGGCAACCTGCTGTTGAGTTAATCCGGCTTTTGTCCTTGCTTCAACAAGCAAGCTACATAGCAGCTCTTGCCGCTTAGAATATATGGATTTCGGCATTTTTTAGCTTCGACAAGTAGAACTTGCCACAGCGCTAATCCGATTATAGAATTATCCCATAATAGGATAATTTAGATAATGAGTGGGGGCGTTATGACTGGAGTAAGCGAAGAAAATACGGGCCAAACTCAATCCGGCACGAAGGCCAAGTCAGTTTGGATTGCATACCTGCTGTGGTTTTTCTTGGGAATTTTCGCAGCACACCGCTTCTATTTGAGAAGAAATGGGTGGCTTCAACTCTTTACAATCCTGCTCTTTGGAATTGGCTTACTTTGGGTTCTGGCTGATCTTTTCCTTATCCCCGGCATGGTCAAAGACAACAATGAAGGAGAACACGGCTCCGGCGGTTCGTCTTCAGGCGGCGGGACCGTCTTAAAAATCATCGCATTCATTGTCGTCGGCATTACGGGACTTGGTATTGCCGGGTACCTGTTAGACCCGGAAGCATTGGAGGAAAGAGCAGCATCGATTTCTCAGCCCGTTTCGGAAAGCGAGGCGTTCCAATCTGATAGAAACGAAGAACGGCCTCAGGAGGCGTCTAAGGCGGATGCAGAGGATGGAAAGAACGCTAGCTCACAAGTTGATAACCGTCGCTTCGCCAACCTTAGGGAAACTGTCAAAGGGCGCAGAGTTTCATCTGCCATCTTATCCGTTTCAACTGCTCCGAATGCTGGCATCTGGGTTTTTGATGAGTTTGTAGGTGAGGCCGCTCAACCGGGAGCATTGTTTGTGGTGGTCGCGTATGAGTACACTAACATTAGTGATGGCCCCATCAGTTCCTTTAATGCCCCCATTGTAAAATTGGTGTCACCTTCTGGGACCGAGTACAAACCAGATAGCGGGGCGACTGGTTCAGAAAAAATGGCCCGGGAAATTGAAGAAAACTTCCTGTCGGACTTAAACCCTATGATCACCTATCGAAGTCTTGAGGTATTTGAGGTTTCTGAACAGCTTTACAATCAGCCCGGTTGGGTGATCAAAGTTGATCTTGATCGGGGCGAGTTTTTTGTCTCCATTCAGAAGTGAATTTGAAGAAGCTCCACTGGATTCTACAGCAACTTTTTTCACAACATGTTGAGAGCAGAACACATCCTCTGTTTATATACTTTCTGTTGCTTCGAGAATGCATCCAGACAACTAATACTATTGACCACAAAGGAGGCGGTTTAAAATTTATACACCTCTCAGGAACGACTCTATGGCTTATAGCCGTATTCTAGCATTAGGGTTTTTGTTTCTCATTTCATCATTCGAATGAACAAACATAAAGGATTGATTATCAATGAGACTGCTGCACTGTGATCCTACATTTCTTTGAATTGCTTGATTGCCCAATGTTTTTATCGATGATTCAAAAGTAAGAATGGTAGGATGGGAAACCATGATGATTGTCTCGCTAAGAGCGAAAACGTGATCATGTATTACCTTAAGCGCTAATACAATTCGTTCTGATAAAAATGTAAAAAAATGAGATTGATTGAGAAAATGGCTCTTACACAAAACACAGTAGAATTGATGAGGAGATTGTATACTTGATCAATGCCACGCTGAAAGCGAAGACATGATCAAGTTAATCCATTCCATCTATCATAAATCATTGAAGTAATCATTTGAGGAATGACTAAGTGACCACAGATATTGGCTCAATCAATCTTTAATGATCAATCATCGGGTACATGTCACCATCAAGGACAAAGTTGATACTTGGTCCTTTAAGGTAGGAGTGAAGGCGGATTTACCATGAGACCAAGGTCTCACAAACAGGATAGCTTTGCTTTCCTGCGCTCAATCTCAGCCGTTGTTAGGAAGGCGGCCAGCAAAAATCAGACGTTCTGATTGTTCAAGGTGGTACCGCTTTAATATATAGCCTTGCCATTTAAGCCTTGCGATTGATGGCAATACTATTTTCTCACCACGATTGGCTATCAACCGCATATCAACTTGGTCATAACCCCATTTGGTTTTGTTCCATTCTTGAGTGAGAATTTGCTCAAGAGAGTAAGCTTCTTCAGGGTTAGAAATATCGAAGCGATATTTAATTGGGCCGCCGATAAACATGTGACTGTGGATACGCTCGCTTCCCGTCGCAGAGGCCCTTGCATCGCCCTCTATGTACCCGAGGCCAAACAACCGTCTCCCCTTTTGGGCTTGTGAGCATCCGTATATTTTCCTTGATGCCCTTGTAAGGAAATGATGGACATTTTTGTTCGCGGATTCGATATCTAGGAATTCGGGAGCATGCACCCCAAAGCCATAATGGTGGCGTAAGACCTGTTTATAAGTGCCAGTAAAGGACAACAGCAACTCATGCTGATCGTAGAAATCGATTAGCGCCTTCTTTGCTTTTCGCCCTTCCGTGTACAAAAAGCGTTGTGTTTGCTCATAACTGCTCAATTTTATGTTCCAGTAGTCAAAGGTCATCCGTCGCAAAAAAAGGATTGTCATAGTCGATAGCGTTGAGATGAACTGATTGTGAGAAGCGAGGCTCTAGCTGATGGAGTTTATTCTCCGTCACATGCCGTCGCCTAAAAAAGACCCTTCAATGGGTCTTCGATTCTATGGGTCTTCTTTTGCCCAGAATCTTCAAAAGCTGGTTGCTACTTCTATTTATACGAAAAGCGACAGCGAAGAGGCGATTAGCTAGAAATTTGTTGATCATATCGTTGTCTGGCTTTGCTCAGCAATTATAGCGGTTCTTGCTTCCAGTTGGCTTCGAAGGTAGGTCTGGATTTCACAAAACGACCATCGAGTTGTGCCGCCAATCTTAATACATTGTGGCATTTCATTATTTTTCACCCGTCTCCAAATCGTCGCTTTAGAACATCCGCATAATTTGGCAACTTCCGATACCGATACTAACCGATACTGATCAATCAACTCCTTTTCCATTTTTGATATAACTCCTTCAAGGAGCAATATCGGGGCGTTACGCAAAAAATGCACGCACCAAATATGCATTTTGTTTTCTGAAAAATGAAAAAAAACAGTGCACTTCTAAATACACGAAATAAGGGCAATGTTTGCATTTATTTAGGCGACAAGAGGGATTGGCTACCTAAAATACGTTCTTGCACTAGCCTCATCTTTTCCAAGAACTTCATCAAAAATTGCTTGTACAAAATGAAGGAGGCCGTGATCGTCCTCGCTAATATAATTGGGTGCATCCTTGTGGGTAAGAAGTGTCCACACGATTTTGCACTCATCTGCAATCATAGCTGCAGCGATATTACTGTTACCGGTTTTTATTTGCCCAATGGTTTCTTTAATGACGGGAGTAACCCGTTCGCTCAGTTTGGCTTCTTTCAAAATCTTTGCTAATTGACCTGTTAATTTTAGATCAGCGTCGTCTGGAATTCTAGTTTTGGAGGACGGTAGAGATCCCGAAGCCAATAAAGTAAAAATTATTGGCGATATTTCGAGTTTACCGATTCTCTCAAGAAGCTTGACGAGTTTATTAAGTTCCGCTCGATTTGTTGCAGTATAAACTGCATCAAAAAACACTTCATTCCTCGCCACCGTGAATAAGCTTTCTTCGAAATCATTAACTACAGATTGAAAGTAGCTTTCGTCGATGATGTCGCCATCAATGAGATGGGACAAGTGTTCATCAAAAATGGCCCGTAGCTTGTCGTCGCTAATCTTAATCATAATTACTTGTCGCAAACTCCGCCCATTTCGCCATCAAACCCTTCCTCTTATCAAGCAATGGCGACCGGTTATAGGCTGCTTCCGCTTTGTTTTTGATAGTATGCGCTAAAGCTCTTTCCTTAACTTCGTGGGAAAACTCTGTTTTTTCTTCCGCCCAATTTCTGAAGGTGGATCGAAACCCATGTACAGTTGTTTTAGATCGGGGAACTCCAATGCGAACGAGAAGCGTATTCATTGTGGAATCACTCATCATCTTGGATGGATCGGTTTTGGATGAAAAGACGAGTTCTGTCGAAAGTCCTTTCACCTCCTTCAGAATAGCCAGAGCAGCCTTTGAGAGTGGTACCTGATGTTCATGCCGAGCCTTCATTCGCTCCGCTGGTATCGTCCACAACTTCTTCTTAATGTCTATCTCAGACCACCGAGCCCCCCTCGTTTCTATTGGGCGACTAGCCGTCAATATATGAAACCGTAGAGCGTATGCACTAATGGTATCGGTATCTTTTAACTGCCCCATCAATTTTGGAAGTTCTCCGAAGGGTAGAGCGGCATGATGTTTTTGTTCCGACTTCGGGACAATTGGAAGAACGTCTTTTGGAATAGCAGCAGGATTCATCTGATTGTCCATGCCGCAATCTGATCGCGGTCTAGCCCATTCAAAAACACGTTTTATTCGTTGTTTAGTGCGAGTGGCCGTCTCATGTTTTAAAACCCAAATTGGTTTCAGAATCTTGATGATATCTTCTTGGGTAATTAAATTTATCGGTTTCCTACCGATCTTAGGAAAGGCGTATTTTTCTAATGTCCCGATCCATTGCTTGGTATGTTTCTCATTACTAAGTCCCGGTGCGATTGCTTCTTCATGACATGTTCGCGCCGCCTCTTTGAAGGTCAGAACGGTTTTCTTGTCTTTGTCACGCTCCAACATTGGATCATTTCCAGAGCGTGCTTTTCGTCGCCAATCCGTAGCGATCTCTTTGGCTTCCGAAAGCGACCGCTCAGCGTAAGGGCCGATACTAATCTCTTTACGTTTGCCTTGTACGGAGCCTCGCCAATACCATCGCTTCGAAACACCACCATTGGCCCCCTCTGCAACCTTTAGATAAAGACCATGACCACAGGCATATTTGCCCGGTTGCTTCATCTTTTTAGCGGCAAGAGCCGTCAGGTTCTTAGCGGGAGTTTTTGGCATCGATTATAAACCACCATTGAGACCACCTATTAATATGCAATTTAATGACCTTGATTGCAACGAGATGCGACACATAGTGAGCTAATGTATTGAATATATGAACTAATTGAAATGGTGTGATATCAAATGCGACATTGGTTTGACGGACTTCGTCTCCGCCAGTTTATGGCTGAAGATCAGACGCAAGAGTCACAAAACACGATCATTCTCACCCGCGCTTTAAAGTGTCGCACGCATACGCTCGGCTGAAGCGCGTCTAAAATTTTTGCATCAGGCCCGCCATGGTTTCGCGATATCGCAACACGATGGCTTCGCGATGTTTATGGCGTCCGCCCGTCACCATGTGTCTGCCTGCAGACCAAACATCCGTCACGAGCCTATCGTCACCCGCAAAAATATAACTGTCGAGGATGGTGTCGCCGCTACGGTCTGCAAGATAGTGCGAGCGGCCATCGAGAGCGATCAAATCGGCAAACTTCCCTACCTCAACACTTCCACTCTCGCGCCCAGCGGCCTGCGCCCCGCTACTGGCCGCCTCTTCAAACAATACGCGTCCCGTCGATTTTTTATCGCTGGCCATGACCGCGCGTGCATGTGACTTTAGGCGTTGTGAATATTCAAGAAGGCGCAATTCTTCGGTCAATGAAATTCGAACATTTGAATCTGTACCCACGCCATACCGACCGCCCTGATGCAAAAATTCTGCGCCATCGAAAATACCATCACCGAGGTTTGCTTCTGTTATCGGGCAGATACCCGCAATGGCGCCAGATGTAGCAAGCGACTTCGTTTCATGGGATTTCATTTGCGTGGCGTGGACGAGACACCATTGTTCATTGATTTCGTGATGATCAAACAACCATTCCACAGGCCTCTTGCCATAAGCAGCTTTGACCTCTTCGACCTCCGCCATTTGCTCGGCGATATGAATATGAATAGGCGCCGCACCTGCAAGGCGAGCAAGGGGATAAAGGCTTTCAGCATGGACGGCACGTAAAGAATGCGCAGCGACGCCAACCACTGCATCATCATCTAGCATGGATGCACTATTGCGCGCGTCATCAACAAGCTTGGCGAACGTATCAATATTATGAGCAAATCTTTTTTGTCCGCCAGCGAGCGGACGATTGTCGCATCCGCCGCGCTCGTAAAGAACCGGCAACAGCGTCAAGCCGATCCCGGTCTTACCGGCTGCGGCCATGATGCGTGTGGATAATTCGCTCGCATCATCATAACGCCCCCCGCCAGGACCATGGTGAATATAGTGAAACTCAGCAACTGAAGCATACCCAGCCTCAAGCATTTCCATCTGTGCAAATGCCGTGATCGCTTCGATGTCGTCAGGACCCAAATGGTCGAGAAAGCGATACATAAGCGTGCGCCAAGTCCAGAAACTATCCTGACCGTCGCGCCCGCGCGCCTCCGTTAAACCTGCCATTGCGCGCTGGAACGCGTGACTATGCAGGTTTGAGAACGCCGGCAGGATTATTTGAGTTGCATTCTTCGCCGACGGTGCATCAGGACGAACAGCGGCTATGCGCCCGGCATTGTCGATCTCAATCTCGACATTTTGCGCCCAGCCAGTTGCAAGAAGCGCTTCTTTCGCCGTCACAATAGTCATAGCTTTTCTTCTCCGATCCGCGTCTTATGATGCCGCTCAATACAAACTATGACTAGCACAAGTTTCGTTAGAGAACGGTATTGCCCCTTATGAAACCCGTCGAAATTGATCGTGGAACCTCACCGCTGATACTCGCTGTGCCCCATTCGGGTTCGTTTGTGCCTGATGACATTGCAGATGGCTTTAATGAGGTAGGACGTGCCCTCACTGATGCGGACTGGCATGTTGACCAGCTCTATGATGGCCTGGTTGATGACGCCACAATGGTCCGCGCGACGTTTCACCGCTACGTCATTGACGCAAACCGCGACCCATCCGGCGCCAGCCTTTATCCGGGACAGAATACAACAGGCCTCTGCCCGGTAACTGATTTTCACGGGAACTCAATTTATTTGAATGACCGAGAGCCTGGCGCAGAGGACATTGAATGCAGGCGGATAAATTATCACGCCCCATATCATTTAGCGTTGGCGCAAGAGATTGAGCGCGTGCACGCAATCAATGGCGTCGCTATCCTCTATGATTGCCACTCCATTCTATCGACGATCCCCTATTTGTTCGACGGTGTCCTGCCAGATTTTAATATCGGCACTTTTAACGGGCAAAGTTGCGATCAGAAGGTTGAAAATAC
>BQIY01000002.1 GCA_021604265.1 Nitrospirales bacterium | reverse complement strand
TCTTCAACCGAGACATGCGTGAGTGTTCCCCGGTAATCGCACTTGTGACAACGGACCCGCCATTCTTCAAGCCACTTTTCTTGCACAAAAGTTTGATGGCATTTCGGGCAGGTGAAGACCCCCTTCACGTAATGAACTTGTTTTCTGTATTTCATAATGAGCAACCCCTCTTAATAGAAAGTCTGAAATGGGCTCTAAGCCTGCCACAAGCCTTTTTGGAATTGCAACTCAGCCAATTTCCTCCGAGGGCTATTCGAGTAGTATTTGTCCCACGGTTGGAGAGAGCATTTTGACTCTCTGACATGATTTGGTATGGTTTCTCCTACTCGTCTCGGGTCACCATGCTGAAAACTCATGAAAAAATGGAGCCATAATGAACATATTCAGAATACCCATAATTCCGGCCCTCATACTGTTTCTCACCACATCAGGATGCGGAGTCTTTATCTATCAGCCTCCGCCGCCTCTCAAGGCACCTGTTCCCGCGTTTTCAGATCTCTGCCACCAATCGACCACCATTTTTTGTCAAGACTTTAATGACCCGATACCAACCAACAACAGTAATCTGCGAGAGGCTATCACCTCCAATGACGGGAAATGTGAGAAACTCGAGAGTGATCCGACCAAGGGCTGTCCAGAGCTTGTCGACGGCACCTTACAGTTTACCGTCCCGTCAAACAGCGGGAGCGGCGGGTCAGGGCAATATCACGTACGCTTTGCCGACTATCTTGACGGAAAATCAATCGGCCCGGGGCAGGAAGTCTATATTCAATGGAAACAACGATTTTCTTCAAGCTTTTTGAATACCAAGTTTAAGCCCGGTGCGGGGTGGAAGCAGGGCATGATCGGAGCCGCTGACGAATCGTCCTGTTCGAGCAACGAAATCGTGATCGTCAATACGGATCAACATGGGTATCCGAACATGTATCATGCTTGCGGATTTTCCGAGGGGTTTGTCCAAAAGTTGGGACGCTACGACTTTGATTACCAACCAGGAGGGGACGGAAGTTGCCTCAGGTCCGCTTGGCCGGATAACTCTTCATCGTGCGTCCAATACGTGCCTGACGAATGGATGACCTTTCAAATTGGCCTCACGCATGCGCAGCCTGGGGAAAAAAGTCGCATTCGCTTGTGGGTTTCCCGCGAAGGCCATCAGAGCGCCTTAGCCATTGATTACGACAAAAAACTTCGCAACAATAAAGGTTACGGTAAGCTCTGGTTTTTACCCTATCAAACCAGAAAAAACAAAAACCAAACCCACCCGGTCGGGTATATCTGGTACGACGAACTCATTATCAGTCACAAGCAACTACCCGATCGCTAATCACCAATTTGCTCGTCATTCAAACGTGTACCTCTGAGTGACTCCTGCTCAACGATTGACTTTCATCACGTCACGAAACCGTGCTGCGAGAATGCCGGCCGTTCGGGCGTGCGCGTCGACGAGGCTCTCCTGAAGAAGAATACTCAGCTTTCTCGCCTAACCAGACTTTGATCAATGACTGATAGGGGACATCCCGTCGATTGGCCTCAACTTTAATTTTCTCAAGCAACGAAAGTGGAAGACGTAAAGAAATAGCTTGAGTCGACGGCTTTACATTAGGAAATCTCACGTTCTGCGCCTGAGACCAATCAAGATACTCCGTTGAATCATGACTTTCCCAAAATACACGTTCCTCAGCTTCTGATTTAAACTTCGGGATTGTTTTAAGCTTTTTCTTCATACATTCTCCGTTCTGTTCGATGCATCGCGCGAGCTGAGATGACTCGTATCTTTCGTCCTCCGAATCGCAAAGTGAAGATGATATGGAGCAGACACCCCTCATTGGTTTTACCAAGCACATGAAATCGTGACTCCGTCTTACTATGCTTGAAGTCTGGAATGTGGACAACCGGCATGTTAAAAAATACTTGCTCAGCCTCAACCTGAGTCACTCCATGCTTATCCTCACTCTTTCTGGCATTCGCTGCATCCCAATCAAACCCGTCAATGTTCCGAAAATCAATCACATGTGTATATTATCAAAATATACAGAGTTGATCAAAACTCAAGGAAATCGCTCTACCAACACGGGAAAACTAAAGGGAATTTTTGTAAACCTTAAAACAATTCCTGACAATCGCAAAATCTCAGGAGATACCAGAACATTTCATGAAGAAAGGGAACATTCTTTTAGAGGAAGTGAGGAGCTATATCACTATCACCTCAACTTCACGCGCCACGGCGACCAGAGATTTACAGCACTCGTCGAACTATAGCGGATCCCAATAATTGCAATAAGGCATGTTTGGACACGATAGTAGTAAGTCGGTACATTCTTCCAAAGGCATCCTACCGTAAAGACTCCGTTATATGCCTGAGACATCTATTGCGGGTGTCCACGTCCAGTCTAGCCAGCCTGACCAACAATGCGTGATTACCAACTTCAAACATGGGAAGTTACGTGAATCGGCAATAGGCGCACTACAACGAACAGGTGAACACAAGCACACCCGCTATACACTCAACATTCACACTGTGTCTGGATCGACACGAGAAACTAACCAGAGCTAATTGCCGACTTGGTACTTCGCTCTATCATTTTCCGCACAAGAGTAAGAAAAGTAGGAGGTTCCCGTCTTCCCAGGATGATCACGACATCACCATCATTAAATTTCATGCATAATTCGTTTGAATAATCATTTTTCATGAATTTAATCTTAATTTAGCAATATTTTCCAGAGAATCAAATTTCACAAATGATAGAAGAAAAGAACATAATTTCAGGATCAGTAATCATTTTTCACGAGCGAAGGCTTCCAGAACGCGCCGAACCTGCAGGCTATGCGGCACTCATTCATGCGTACAGTCTCAGCGTTCCGCTACCTCGCCACCTGTGTGCAATAGGGGCGCGCCATAAAATCTATCAGGAAGCTAACTGGCATATTTACACCCCCCGACACCGCCCTGACTCCAATCTTGAGGGGCACCTGACATTCGCCATCAAATATGAAGGGCTCGACCTTGCAGTGCTTAAGCGCCTTTTTGAATCGGTCGGCGCAATAGCCATCGAAGCCCTTGTGCGGGCAAAGCCAACAGGAGGCTATGCTCGGCGTATCTGGTTTCTCTATGAATGGCTAACCAAAAAGCGTCTCGACCTTCCCAACGCAGAAAAAGGAACATATGCACTTGTCGTTGACCCTGACCGGCAATGGGCCGTCACCGGAAAGACTTCCTCGCGCCACCGCGTCAAAAACAATCTACCGGGCACGCCAGATTTTTGCCCGATGATCGAGCGAACCAAGGCCCTAAATGACTATGTCGAGATGAATTTAGCAGAACGTGCACGCCGTATAGTTGCGGATGTGCCGAAAGACCTGCTCAGCCGCACCGCCGCAATCCTCCTTCTGAAAGATTCTAAGTCGAGCTATGCAATTGAGGGGGAACGTGCGCCGCAGAGTCGCATTCAGCGCTGGGGACGTGCAATTGGTGAAGCGGGCAGACACCCGCTCGACGTTGATGAATTCTTACGCCTGCAACGGCTTGTGATCGGGGATGGCCGATTCGTCAAACTAGGCTGGCGGAATCAAGGTGGCTTCGTTGGTGAACATGATCGGAAAACACGCACGCCCTTACCCGACCATATCAGCGCACGCCCCGAAAATCTCGAAGGCCTCATAGAAGGGCTGATAGCCTTCGATAACACGATTGCCCAAGAACTTGATCCGGTTCTTGGCGCCGCCGCACTGGCCTTTGGTTTTGTCTATATTCACCCCTTTGTCGATGGAAATGGGAGAATACACCGATATCTCATTCATCATGCGCTGGCTCAACGCGGGTTTAACCCGCCGGGAGTGATATTCCCTGTTTCAGCGGCCATTTTGGAACGCATCGACGAATACCGCCGCGTCTTAGAAAACTATTCTGCCCGCCTGCTACCTTTCATTGAATGGGAGCCAACGCCAGAAAACTACATCGAGGTTCTCAACGATACAGGGGATTTTTACCGCTATTTCGATGCGACGGTACATGCCGAATTTCTATTCTCATGCGTCGCGCAAACCATTGATGTTGACCTTCCAAATGAGGCGGATTTCCTCCGCCGGTATGATCTCTTTAAGGAACGTCTCGAAGCAATGATTGACATGCCCAGTCCAACAGTTGAGCTCCTCTTCCGCTTTCTTCACCAAAATGTCGGAAAGTTATCCAAGCGTGCCCGCGAGAAGGAGTTTGCGGCGCTAACCGATGAAGAAACAGAGCGAATTGAGGAGATATATCATCAAACCTATGAAAAATAGTATCGGGTGAAGGCGAGAAAATGAACAGAGAAAAAGAGAACATTCTCCTAAGGATCTTTGAAAACTACCTTGGCATCACCAAAACATCCCGCGCCATGGCCACTCGAGATTTACAGAGCTTGATCAAGATTGGTGGTGCTACAACGAATAGGAGAACGTAAGCACACTCGGTATACACTCAACATTCCCACTGTGTCTGGATCGACATGAAAAGAATACTATATTTTTAATGACAGTCATTATGATCTAGTTAGGAGGAAAGCCAGTCAAGTGAAATCAATGTGGACAGGTGAGAAGCTACATCGATACATCTTGATCTCATTGCTGATTTATTGCCAAATCAGGAAACTAAGCTAGAGGAAAAGGAATAATTTCAAAGTCGCCAAAGAGTTCACTAGAAGCACAAGTTAGCTCAAGAACTTTAAGCTATTCTGATTAAACAAATAGAGCCTCTCACATTGGTAAGTGAGAGGCTCTGAAAAAGATTGCTAGATCAGCTGCTAGCGATTATTTTCTTAGTATTCCCCTCCATCGCCAAACCACAAGCCCGGCTAATCCAGAACCAAAGAGAAGAAGTGTAGCAGGTTCAGGAATCGGTGCCGGACCAGGACCCGGGCCTGGACCAGGACCAGGACCCGGACCAGGTCCTGAAGGTGGAGTCACTCCACCACCTGGATCGACATCCCCACGCCCAGCAAGGGACAGAATATTTCCAAACCGGTCACGGTCGACCACATTCAGACCAAAGTCGTCCAAAAAGATATTATGTGAAAAATTCCCATTAATATCCGAGTCGGTTAATCCAAGAGTCGTTCCAAACGCAGTCACAGCATTACCTGATTCGAAGCGGTTAAACGCCGTACTGCTCACAACAAAGGGTAAAAAGCCAAACTGACCACCTCCTGGAGTTAACCCTGCACCATTATTACTCTCGGCCAAGGCATAGAGGCCACCTCCGGCATTGAGAAAGTCTATAATGTCTGTTGATCGACTATTCAAAATATCCAACTCTGCTTGCCTGAGGACTCCTCCAAAATCCGACGCAACAACAATACCACTGTATTTTGATCCTAAGAGATCAAGCTCACCATTAAGTGTAGAGGCCCCATGATGTTCAAAGTCAGTCCCTAATGAAAACCCGGTTTGAATGATTCCATTTACACCATTTCGATGCCCCCCTGGAGGCGTGGACACCGATTCAACAAAAAGAAATTGGTTCACTCCCATATCAACAAAGGAATTAAACCCAGGAGCCAAGATAAAATTAATCGCCGCTCTATTGATATTTTGAGCACCGGCAGGGTTCTCAGCTGACCCGCTTAGTGCGTGAAAATCAGGATCGTGACCGGTAAGAAAGATTGAGGCTGCCCAACCCAAACTCGGCAGGAAAAGCAAGGAAGCGATAAGAAGACAAATCCACAATCCCCTCTTTGTGTTATGCATGAGATCCTCCTCCTAAGGAACCATATTATGAAAAATGACGAACTATGACTTCTTAATTTACTATAAAGCTCTGCCAAACTACTTATTAATAGAAACAACCGTATTCCTGAACGAATAAGTTGTCAATACGTCGTTTTCCCATACTCACGTTGGTTTACCAAATGAGTGCTCGATCGTTCGCCAAAAGCTATTTGATAGTCAACAAGTAATATCCATGAACCGTCGACTCAAAACTCCGGAGCACATTTTTGCTCAAATAAGACTAATTTTATTTTTTAAGGTCGACTTCTCCAAATGAATTCTTAAGGTGGAGATAGTGGCTCAGTTCAGCATCATTTGCGCAGAGCGTAGGTTGGCTCAACATTCTCTCAGGAGGAGTGGGCTACTTAGAAGCCACTCTGACCAAAGCCGCTTGTGACGAAATTTAGATCCGTAGCATCCACGACACCATCGCAATTGGTATCGGCTATTTGGCATTGAGCCACCGCGCTGGGATCCTGTCCGAGACAACTACTAACGAGCGACACATCCAGAATATTAACTACCTCGTCATTGTTTAGATCTGGATCCGGAGCTACTTTACACGCTGGCTCGGATCCTGACGAAACGACTAAGTTCACTATACTCTGTGGGAGAACTTCCTGTCCGGCAACAGGGGTTTGACTGATGACGGCACCAGCGAGCACAGTCATGCTCGTGGCAGTGGTCACCATACCAACACTCAGATTCGCACCCACAATTGTCGTTTCGGCATCGGCCTGTGGGAGACCCACCACATTCGGGACAGTTACCAAAGCTGGTCCGGAAGAAACCACAAGATTCACAGCAGTTCCTTCTTCAACTTTTTCACCAGCATTCGGAGATTGGCGAATGACAGATCCGACTGGAACCGATTCACTGGGCGCCCGTGTGACATTCCCAACTACCAAACTTGCATCTTCAATGATATCTCCAGCCTCCTCCTCAGGACGATCCACGACATCAGGTACCATGATCAACACAGGCCTACCAACTAGCTTGAGCCCCGAGTCATGGATATTATTCACTTCGTTGCATTCCGTTATCTCCCCTTTCAATGCTCCCGAATCATCGGCCACCACCCAAATGGTGTTCGATGTACTCGTGGAGGATGAAAGTGCCAACGCAACGTCCTCAAATTGACCCGGTTCTAGGGCCGTCGTCGTCAATACGGTACCCAAAAGAACTCCCCCCAACCGAGGATCGCCATCATAATATGAAACAGACGCCCCTGCATCCACGCTTTCAGCCCCACCATTGCCAATTCTAGCCGTCAGCGAAAGAGAGCCAGCACTCGAGGAAATTTGGACGAACGAAGCCGTCAAGTCCGACAGGGCACCACCTGAACCGTTCGATCTAACGTTTGCTCGATAATTGTTAAAAGTCTCCCAATTGTTCTGCTCAATTGATGGCACGGTCCCATCGTCATTAATGTTTGTAATATGATACGTATGCTGATTCCAGAGTTTTCTCGTGGATACCCAACTATCCGAGGCAGACCCATAAGCAAAGACGCCACGTTGAGGCCCAATACGCAAATTATCATTGGCCGCTGCGATAATCTCAGCATGTCCATCGGCATCGACGTCCACAACCACTGGGTTTTCCAACAGCGTGCCAGAACTTAAATCGGGGTCGAAGAGAACTGCACCATCAGCCCCACGGAAAACATACAATTTCGTATGATCGCTGTAGACGACTTCCATAGAACCATCACCCTCAAAATCAAATACCGTCGACCCTGTGAGGATTGAAGATGTATCTCCAATGACAGCCAGCCATTTAATACTGCCATCAGCTTCGAACACGGCATACCGCGTGCGCCCAGCTACACCGATTTCAACTTCACCATCATTGTCAAAATCTGCCACTGTAGGCGGACCACCCCGGTTTCCACTGCCTGGGAAAGAAGTGGGACCCCACTTAATCGTCCCGTCATGTTCAAGTAAGGAAACTTGCCCAAAACTAACCAGAACGACTTCTGGAAAGTCATCGTCATCAAAGTTCCCCACAGCATTATAACCATCAGTAACCGAGGCCTCCCATTGGATGGTTCCTGTGTTGTTGTAGACGGTATTGCCTGCGACGACATCAGGAGTCCCGTCCATGTTGATATCGGCCACAAGCGACAAGATTCCCGCAGCCCGAGAACCATGACTCCCGACTCCTCCCGTTCCCGTCCACAGGATCGATCCGTCAGCATCCAGCACCTGCCGCCCTTGAATAATCTCTGGCACCCCATCTCCATCCAAATCGGCCAATGACGGTCCACCAATTTCAGTCGAGGCATCTAACGCTGAACTGACCCATTTGAAATCCCCGTTATGTTCAAACGCAATCAGCTGACGGAATGTACTATCAACAGCAATAATCTCAGGGAACCCATCTTGATCGATATCTCCCGCCGCAAGTTGACTTGACGCACTGATTTGATGGCTTGTGACCGTAAAGCGTTCCGTCCCATCCACACCACTGATCACACGAAGGAACCCGCGGGCCCGATTCGTCCCCCCAGAGTCTCCCCTGCTTCCGAAAATGACTTCTGGAAGATCATCGCCATCCAAATCAATCACGATGGGAGTCATGATGACATTGACAAACTCCGGCTCAACCGACGAACTCGTCCACGACCATTCTAATTCTGGGTCAAGTTTGCCAAGAGTTGGTGTCTCCCCACAGAACTCTCCGCAATTGGCGAGATTGTTATTTTCATTGCTTTCAGCAATGCTATCGCCACTATCAACAAATCCGTAAATTAAATTACCTGAAAAGCGGACGGAACCAGATAAGGAAGCAGAAACGGTCTTGGAATCGCCCGCTCCCAAGCCCCCAACTACGGTGGTGTTTCCTAACACCTGATCGGTTCCAGGATCATAGATACCATTGGAATTTTGATCTTCGAAAAATAACACGTCGAAGCTTGAAGCAATATCATCCTGACCCAGATTTTTCACCTCGCTTCGCATAAACCCTGCCACTGACAAGGCTTGCCCATCATAGGTCAACTTGCTTTTATCAATATCTGTAATGGTGAGGTCCAGTTGATTCTCTAGAGTTGAACAATCACTTAATTCACCAATAGAAGTCGCGGTGGGTCCTAAGCGTTGTGGTGAAACTAAGTCAGATAGTTGAAAAACAAAACTATCAAGTGCAGCGCCATCTTCCCGCATGCCAAACCTAATGGTATACATTCCCGGTTCTGGAATATTCCAGGTCGTCGGTTCCTCGCCATTGCTAAAAGGACTGTCTGTCCTTTCAAATCCTGTCTGACCAAACCACGTAGGAGCGGCAGCGAAATCTGTTTCTTCACTGATTCGTATATGCCGGTACCAATCAGCTATCGCCCCACCCGGCCCATCCGTAAGTTCGACGATACCGACATACATCGTATCGCTATTGTTATTGAAGGTACCCCACCGTGAAAAGAGTCGGTACGTACCGGGAGTTTTCACACAAACCTTATAATCCACGAAGGGGGCCGCAAGAGGATCGCTCACGTTGTTGCTGTCCGGCAGTGCCTGAATGTAGCCGGAGCCACGGAAATTCAAGAACTCCGATGGCACTCCGGCAGACTCCCCAGGAACAAGAAGCCATGTATTTTCACTAGAGGCAGTACGCCCAGAAAATGTCTCCCCCTCAATGACAAACTGACCCGGTTGAGTAGAAGATTCAAGAAACACCGACATCGGGCCAGTTGCCAAAACCAGACTAACCGCATCACCTACTTGAGCAATTGCGTCAGCCAAAGGACTTTGTCGAAGGACCGTGCCTTTTTCTTGGGACCCAGTCCTTTCAAATAGGACTGCGCCAAGGATCAGGCCAGCATTAGTAATCTGGTTGGTAGCTTCCTCCCGTGACCTACCTTGCACATTAGGTACAAGTATTCCTGGCATTCCCGTGGAAATGAAGAGATTAACCTCACTGTCTCGATCAGTCTGCGTTCCACCGACGGGATCCTGCCGTGTCACACTCCCGGCCACCACCACATTGCTAGGCTCCTGTGCGATATCACCCACAGTCAAACCAGCATCGATAATTTGGGCTTCGGCCTCGGATTGAGGGAGATCAACGACGCTTGGTACGTCTACTAAATCAGGACCAGAGGAAACTTCCAAATTGACTGCGCTGCCTTCAGGAACTTCAGTGCCGGCAAGAGGATCCTGACTGATCACGGATCCGGCGGGGACTGTTGAATTGCTTACCATTGTGATCGATCCCACTGTGAGGCCTACGGTAACAATGGCAGATTCCGCCTCTGCTTGTGGCACTTTCATAACGTCAGGGACAGGAACCAGTATGGACGTCCCAGCGGAAATCAAAAGTGACACAGCTCCTCCTGGAACTGTTTGAGAGCCAGCAACAGGGTCTTGCCTAATGACGTTGTCAACATTGACCTCACTTTCTTCGTCCCTCACCGTGCCTACAGTAAGTCTTGCATTGATTATTTCAACTTCAGCATTCGTCCTAGACAAGCCTTCAACCTCAGGAACTAGGATTGTCATTGGACCAGCTGAGACCACCAAGTCCACGGTGTTACCAACGCTTACCTCCAAGCCTGCCGTTGGTTGTTGTCGGATAATACTGCCTTGAGTTCTAAGACTGCTGTTCGCGATGACCACTGAGCCAACTGACAGACCTGCTCCGGTGATCGCAGCTTGTGCTGCTCCTTGTGACCGACCAACAGTATCGGGAACGGCTACTTTACTCAGAACATTCACCACCCGCGCATCAGCTTCACCAGCAACAAAAGTTCCACTCTGCGTTGTGGCTGACGCAATCAACCGTAGGGAAGGATTACTAATATCTAAATTAGTTGAGCTAAACTCGAAGAATAAATCTGAAACACCGTCATTATTTACGTCTCCACGTTCAAATGAATTTCCTCCCTCAAAAAATTGGGGATCTTTACCATCAATTCGTACTGATTCAGGTACCAGAGTCTCAGTCGAAAATCCGGGAAATGATAGAAAAGCGAGGCGTACTTTTGAATCGTTAGCAGCGTTGATTACGGGATCAGTTTCCGGTGAATTAATGGCAATTTTCACGGGCACCCCCGCCACTCTCACTGGGACTTCTAGGCTCAGTGAATTATCAAAAGTTGCATTTACAATGGCCTCACCAGGCCCCACTGCTTGTATAACTCCTAAGGAGGTGACTTCAACAACGCTACTATCAGAACTACCGATGGAGAGACGAGGGGAGTTTCTTAAGTTTCGCGCAGTTCCATCAGAAGTAACCCCATACACAGTTAGGACCCGTGGGCCCTGATCTGTAAGGTTAAAATGCGGTAGTACGGCTCGGAGAAATTTGTAAGGCTGCGAATCTAAGACTTCGAGTCTAACTGAAGCTATGTCTAGGTCTCCGGTAGTAGCTACTACTATCGCTCCAATTTCAAATGGCCCTGGTTGCACATTAGGAACAGTGATTTCAAAACTGCTGACTTGGTCTTCAATTATCATACTATTTGCACCCGCGGGTTCTTCAGAGTTCCAAATGACCATGACGGATTCGATGCTTACACCAGGCCATTCCAGCTCTACACTCAGGATTTGGCCAGGTACAACTCTTAACTCTGTTGAGTCTGTCTTCAAAATTGGCCTAGACTGGGCATAACTGCTTAGGGGAAGTAAAAGGAAAAAGATGAAGAACAAAAACGTACAACACGAACGCCAGAGGACAGCTTTTATATCTGCTATCTGACCAAGAATCATAGACACATTTAGTACCTTATGCATTCTACTTACGGAAATACCTTTTCAAAAAAGCTTTGTGGGCATGTTTGCCTAAGACCGCCTATCCGCAATTGATCTTCTACAACTTCTTGAGGAAATTCACTAATCATGTCTAGATCGTGTGCATCAAAAATTTCATTTGTCACGGCAGGAAAACGAGAAAAATAAGAGGATTGAGTCGATTGCAGCAGCAAGTCTTCTACTTTCAAGGAAACATCAAGGGAGCTAGTTTCAAAAATATGACTAATCTTTCCGACTAATGAGTCTGAAGGGGGATTAAAAGGATCCATGTTGTAAATGTCGGTGAACGGTCCATTTGGATTTCCAGTAAGACTTGATAGTTGGTCTGTAATCCCGCCTAACATACTTGGGAGCCGAACAGTAAGATCGTAGTTTGGGGCATGTCCAAGATGCCAAGGCCTGGTATCAACTATGTTTGACTGGGCACCACTCTCATGGTCAAAATTGAATACATAATTCACTAGCTGTCGCAGTGTTACCGGCAGCACCCTAGGGAATTGTCCTCGGCAATAGGGACCAAATACCACAGATGGGTCGATACTCGCACAACTTAAGAGCTGAAAAGCCACAAAAGGAACAAACTCGTGGGGGGTACCATTTTCAATCAGACTTGACCCTGCTATGGCATGACTAGGAAAGATAGTTTGAGTAAGTGATCGCAAAGCGTCGCTTATTACATTCTGGTCTGCAGTTGCCCCACAATCAATTCTTGGAGCGGGGGTTACCAGACCAAGTTTTGCTAGTGCTCCCGAAGACTGAGAATTGACCTTCGCTGTATGTCCAGGCATCTGAGAGCCTTTATGAGTACCGGCTATACTAATGAACTTACGAATGTAACCGTATCCCCAGTTGTAATATGTTCGAAAGTTCAGCCATTCTAAAGAAAGAGGATCCTGATCCACCTCAAGTTGAGATGCTCTTCGAACAACTGGGCCACCAAAGCTATGAGTAACAACGTCTGCCTGGGTGACAGCAATCCTTTTAATCCCAGCATCATTAAAAGCAGGAGAAGTTCGAAAGGCATTTATCGCATCCACAATGCGTGGCAAAATCAATTTTGCATTTGTTACAAGCCGTCCTGAATTGTTGTCAGCCCAGGAAAGTCTGTATGTAACAAAAGGAGTAAACGGGTCTGGAAATGTGAATCCATTCTCTCCTTTAGCACTTTTGATCCAAAGCGGAAACTTTGTCCATGTTCCTGGATCGCTAAAGGTTCCATGAACAAGCATAACTGGAGGCCTTACAATGGAAATTTGAATTTCTGAGTCAATGTTCAGTGCAGCACTCGGAATAAATGGTGTAAAGGTTGTACTAATATTCACTTCACGAATTGGTCTTAGACCAGAGTCCTCCTCAAAAAAATTTCGTGGTGCGCGGTAAATCGCGAACGCGAATGTCTTCCCCTTAAGTTCCTCTCTATCGCCATTGTATTTGTGCGTCTCAACGGAAAGAGTGGTTTTGCCCATCAGGGGGAGTGCCTCATCCTCCCAATCTCCGTTTCCTTGTCCACCACTGATAAGTGGACTTTCTGGTCCTAAACCTACAGGCCACAAGCTTCCCATTGACTCAACGGCGTCGCTTTGGACTTGGAACGTCACCTCTCCCTCCTCACCACTGTCAATAGTTAAACGCAGAAAGAGTAACGTTACACCATCGGCTGCTACAGCTTTCACTTCCTTGTCTAATTCACTCTCCAGGCCCTTAGGCTCGAATTCGGCGAGTAAATCAAGGTCATTTTGTGTCAAAGAGCGAGGTGACGGGGACACCAAAACCAATGCTTCACTTGGGCCTGTGAACCGCCGGTTTGCGTCAAAGCTTTCCAGAGAATCGCAACTGATAAGATGGTGCTGCAAGATAGATGTGATGTCAGGATTACCATTGGGGGATTCATTATATGCCTTAACGAATTCACAGATGTCGGCTGGCTGCTGCTTGACAGATTCCCAAATTGGCCCTATGCCTAGAGAAACCTCATCCCAGTCTTCATCCTGACTGTCAAAGATATCCCAAAGCGTCGCTGCAACCGCTCCTTCTGACTCCTTGTGATCTGAAAAGGGAGTAGGTCCTTCTAGATTAAAAACACCGTCGAAATTTGGATCGTTCTGAATAGCTGCTTGAAGAAAGAGCCCAAAACCGTCGATCCAGGCACAAGTGGTCGTCTCATGCTCTGCAAATCGCTTGGCACCACAACCAGTCACGGGGAGACTTCCACCGTTGAGTCGATGCTGTAAATAAAGTCCGTATTGTTGTAAAAGTACGTCATCTCTCGTCTCGAAATCTCGTCCCACGAAGATGTCGCCTGTGTCTCCGGCGAACCCGGTAGACGCAGAAGGAAAGAGAACACGTAGTCTGTCGTCGTTGACGAAGTTCACCTCGTCAACGAGATAGTCAAAAGCCTTGTTCGCAAGAAGATTGTAAATCTCTTGCGCTCCATTGTGGTTAACCCGTCTGTCAACTATTTCCCAGTGTATAGCGCCAGTGCAAGCATTAGGTATCGTTCCACTATTTGTAGAATACAGCTGTTCTTGAGGGTTTAACACGCCTACGGAGAATGGCCGTTCGACACCTATTTCTGTCCCACAAGCGTCTCCATCGTTGCTCCCATCGGCACATGTGCTTACACTTGCAAAGTAATCTCGCTCGCTGTTGGCCCCAACATTTCCGCAGATGACAAATATGCCATCGTCGTCCGTTTTTACCGTTGTGACACGTGATGGGCCACCTCTCTGATTTAATATGTCTCTATCAAAAAGGCTGACCCGCGCTCTCCGTAGAGGCTTGTAGGTACACTGACCGACGTCAAGGTCATCAACCTCCGGAATTTCGAAAATAGTCGGATCTCCCGGATCAGTCCCGATGCTACACTGGGTATCTCTTTGCGTAAGCACCGTGATTTCTGGCTCAAAAAAGTCGTCTGTGCAGGCGACGTCTTTAGACACAAGGCGGCCGCTAATTATTAGGTTTGTTCCAGTAGGGCAAGCTGGTGTGACAACATCAGCAGATACAGCTTGTCTGAGGACTCCAGGGGGAACAGATAATGGATTAACGGACTTATCACTATACTTCGTGATCCCCTGTGTAAAACTTCCAGAGGCTGCGCTAAGATTTTCTGCCGAGGTCGTAAGTGGAGCTTCTCTTTGAAGAAGTCGGGGATCACCACCGGTAGTTTCTGGAACCCTTGCAGAGGGCACTTTAATCGTCACCGTATCTGGATTACTTTTGAGCTGACCGTCGCTAACGATGAGTTGAGCAAGGTACACCCCAGGCGTTGAAAGAATGATTGAAGGGTTGGCAGACGTTGGATCCGAGAGCTCTACAGCATCCGAATTAGGTTGCTGAAGTAATGACCAATGGTACGTTAGAGGGCTACCATCTATATCAAAGGAATTTCGACCATCCAATACAACCGTATTCCCTACCGTAGCTGTCTGATCCGGACCGGCATCAGCGATTGGACGTGAATTGGTCGTGCTTATTACGACTTTGCTTGGTTTGCTGTTGATCACTCCATCGCTGACAATAAGTTGCGCGACATAGGTTCCTGGCAGGTCGGGGGAAAAATTGGGGTTCGGAGATATGCGATCAGACAATTCCACTGCACTACCAAGTGGAACCGCAATTAGCGACCAAGAGTAGGTAAGCAATGTATCTTCGTCGGCGTCCGATGATCGACTTCCGTCTACCACAACCAAATCCCCAACCTTGACCGATTGGTCGTGCCCAGCGTCAGCCACTGGACGACTGTTTTCGGTGGTAATCGTTACCGCCGAAGGATGACTCTCAAGATTTGCATCGTTAACGATGAGCTCCGCGAGATATGTCCCTAATTGATCAACTTCGAACGAAGGTGTGATCGCATTAGGATCAGAGAGAATCGCTCTACTTCCCTCAGGCTTTGAATTTAACTTCCATGTAAACTGTAAGCGGTCGCCATCCACATCACTCGAACCACTACCATCAAGCGAAACCGTATCTCCGATAAAGACTTGTTGATTGACTCCCGCATTGGCTACAGGAGTACTGTTATCAGTCGTGAGGACTACCATGGCAGGAGTGCTGTCTCCTTGGCCGTCATTCACAATCAGTTGCGCGATATAAGTGCCCGGCTCGTCTACCTCAAAGCTGGACATGACTGAGGTTGGATTGGAAAGAACGACTGCGCTTCCTTCTGGTTGTGTAATTAATGTCCAATTGAAGGATAGGAGGTCCCCATTAATATCGCTCGAGGCACTCCCATCGAGAAAAACGGTGGAACCCACTGAGACCGTCTGAGCCGAACCAGCGTTCGCTTTTGGAGGCTGTTCGGTTGGGGGAGGAGAGGATTGCCCGAAAACCGTGAGAGCGGCAGGAATACCAACAACAATAAGCAAAAAGGCGAGTAGCCGTAAAATCGACCTAAGCGTTGTCTTACTAGTTGCCCTTAACCCCATCGTGACCCGCACTCCAGGAGTGATACATCCAGAACGTTTACAATTCCATCATCATTGATATCTGGATCATGATTTGCCCATGCGGAAATGGGAACAAGCATGAAAAAGCAAAAAACAAGCGCGGCCGTCAGCTGCTGAAAACTCTTTGTCCTCATCTTTTTCTGTTTGATCCTCAACCTCATTACACGCCCACCCTGATAGTACTCTTAAACAAAACCATCTCGTTCTCAAAAATAAAAAGGCCATTTCCCTGCGATTGAGGAGAAATGGCCTTTTATGGAACAGGCGCTTTATGCTGTTGTATGTTGAATTATCAGTTTCTAAAAATGGGAATTTATTTCCTGAACTTTCGAATCCAAAATAACCCGGCTAATCCCGTCCCAAACAACAACACGGTTGCGGGTTCAGGTATTGGCGCAACGTCGCCACCGTCGTCGACTGTGATACTTCCGTCCTCAAAAGTCACTGGCGTAATTTCGAAGATATTTCCAGGTCCCGTGACACCAGATAAAATCACATCGCTTAACAGTAGGCTCGACGTCCCCAGCCCCACAGTATTAAATGCCATCGAAGTGAGCACACCATTTCCCATAGCTGTGGATACACCCAAATTGACTTCGGCAAAATTGACGTCCGGCGGAACGACGTCGTTCTCAATGACAAGAGGAGTGGGTAAAAATCCTCCGCTCACCACACTCGTTGCGGTCAGTACCGACGGGTTATAGTCTACATCGAATTCAAACCCCTGAAGAGTATCCGTCAAATCTGAGACTACGACATCAACAGATACAGGATTTCCTATGACTACCGTGCGCGAACTTTGGATTCCCGCTGTTGATGGGTCTACATCGAGTGAAAGAGAAACGGCCGCAACCTTCGGCACAAAAATCAAAAAACAAAAGAAAATGGAAAAGGTTATATGAGACCACGACTGTTTCATAATCTTTTCTCCCGATAAGAGCCACAAGTTCAAACCCAAGTATTTACACAAAATACGCTTCAATGAACCTGCCGTTGAACCTTGCAATTGGTTCAGTAGCCTCTAAGAACAAAAAAAAAGACCATTCTTCCCTTATCAGAAAAAATGGCCTTTGCAAAGATAGAACAGGCGCTTAATGCTATTGAGAAAACTTGAATTTGTCCGTTACTCTTTGAAAATCAAGCCTTCCATTGTGATTCAGAATTTGAAAATGTAACTTACACCTCGGACACTTTAAATGCAACAAAGAAAATTCACCGAAACAGAGATAGCGATCGCAAGTCGGACATCGAACATGTTGGGAACTCGAATCTTGCTGTGAGGTTGAACAATTTTCAGGCATTATAGCGAATCCCAATACGTTCTGATGATGACCTTGGCGACGATTATTGTGATAGCCTGCGTACTGGCAATCTGCAACTGGCGTAAAAAACCAAAAATAGGAAGAAACAGAACGCCAAGCGCGATAAAGCCTGTACCGCTCCCTTCATACAGTCACCTTCCTCCCCGAATCTGAGCAATGAATACAATCAGCGTATACATTTAACTTAATTTGTCAAGTATAATTTCTGTCCCTATACACTGAAGTTACAGGCCATAGCTTTAATTCTTGCAAACCATTATAAATTTGAAGAGGGTTATTTCTGTGACGATTGCGGAGGGCTTATTTGTCTAGATTGAGATTTATACTGAGAGGTGTCCAAGTTCCGCGCGCGACTTCCTGACACTCATGAAAAAACCCTAGTTTCTAGAGGTACCCTTTATTGTTTCACTCAAAGTCAAAAATATGTCCAGGCCCCATCAAACAGACACAGCCGAAAGCGATACAGCTAACGCACCGAACAGTATGAATCAGATACGTCTCCGTTCTTTTCTCGGAAACAGTTCGGTATGAATTTTCTTGAGGCGGGCTTCTTCGACGTGGGTATAGATTTGCGTTGTGGCGATGCTTGCGTGGCCTAACATCATTTGAACGGATCGCAGATCTGCTCCATGTTCCAAGAGATGGGTCGCAAATGAATGGCGAAGCATGTGAGGTGAAATGGCTTTGGTAATGCCGGCACGCTTGGCACGCGCCTGTAACATTTTCCAAAACCCTTGCCGAGTAAACGACTCCCCTCTCCGCGTGGGAAAGAGCGCTTGAGATATTCGCTTCTTCAATAACTTTGGTCTAGCTTGATTTACATACTCAGAGAGAATCTGATTAGCTTTTTCTCCAACCGGCACAACCCGCTGCTTGTCGCGTTTCCCTGTCGCCAAAACATATCCGACATCCTGGTTCACATGGGATAACTCTAAATGGATCAACTCCGAAACTCGAAGACCTGTGGCATACAGCAACTCCACCATCGCTGAGTCTCGGAGATCTTCCGGTGTTCGCCGTAGAGGTAATTCCAACAGATGAGTTACTTCTGACTCACTCAAAACCTTGGGCAATCGCGACCATTGCTTTGGTGATCCAACCAGTGGAGCCAACAACGCGGGCGTTGTCTCTTCCACGCCGAGAAACCGATATAACCCGCGAATAGCCGCTAAACAGCGGGCAATGGACGATGCAGCCAGTTGCTGCTCCCTCAATTCTCGACGAAATGCCTGAAACACTTCTTTCGAAACAGCTAAAAATTGCGTAATCTCTTTGGTCGTCAGAAAATCCCGTAACTTTTGCAGATCTCGCCGGTACGCCGCAACCGTATTGACAGCCAACCCACCTTCGATCCGCAAGGACGTGAGATACGCTTCAATGACCGCATCCATCGTGTGTTCCTGTGCGATGTTCTGTTTAACGGTGTCCATTACATTCATATATTAGCGCTTACGCGGTTCTTTTGGTACACTCAAAGAATAGAGTGTTGATGTAATCGTAAAGACACCGTTACCGAAACGATCTCTCACATTCATCATACCCAGCCACGCACGCTGTAGACTAAATAGAACAAACGAAACAGACTCTCTCCCTATTTCATGCGCGTCACCGTTCTTCTTCTTTCAAGCCTTTTCCTTTTCAATGATCTGTGGCTCTCGTGTTTGGTCCGAGCCAATGCTTCTGAGGCCCCAGCCCCCATTGTGGTTGCCCAACAACAGAGGTATTCCGACCAAACCCTGCTCGATAAAGCCAAAACCAACTTCGAGATCCAAGAATTCGACGAGGCCCTGTCGACACTGGAATCGTTAATTGACCGGCTACCGCCTCCATCGATTTTGCAAGAGGCGTACTTCCTCCAAGCGGCGATATTACGGACCACCAATCAAGAACAAAGCGCCGCCTCGATCATGGAACAATTGCTCGATGAATTCCCGATGTCGCCATTGGCCAATGAAACCCGCCTCCTTCTTGGTCAACTCTATCTCACACTCGAACAGCCCGAACGTGCGATCACGGTTCTTCAGCAAGTCTTTAACTTTTCAGCGAATCCCGCCATTCGACAAGAAGCCCTGAGCCAATTGCGAGAGGCGCATATCACGCAAGGCCAGAACGTCGAAGCCATCAAAGCTGGATTGGAAGAGATCGCCTTGGTTGATTACGAACAACGGGCCGCACTCAAAACCATCATTCAAGACCTGATCCTTCAATCCATGGATGAAGTGTCACTTCAAAATCTGATTGAGGCATATCCCGATCGCTATCCTGGAGATCTCGCGACTATCCGCCTCATCGAATTACACACCTCGCATGGCGATGAAGTGTTGGCTGAACGTGATATTCGCACGTTCCTTCAACATTTCCCCGATCATCCGTATGCTCAAACGGCCATGGCGTTGCTGCAATCGTTCATGCATAAAATCAAAATCAATAGATTTGTCATCGCGGCCTTCCTGCCGTCTTCTGGACCGCTCAAAAGTTTTGGCACAGACTCATTGAACGGCATTCGCCTTGCGTTAGAAGACGGCAAACAACAATTGGGGATAACGTCTGTTGGGCTTGTCGTGAAAGACACGGCCTCTCCAGCTGGGACATTACACGAGGCACTCGAACAGGTCTTAAATGACTTCACGCCGATTGCCGCCATCGGACCATTGCTCTCGCGTGAAATCCAGAGCATTGCTGATTTGGCTGATGACTATGAAGTGCCTATGCTGACGCCATCAGCAACCTTGCTTGACGTTCGAAGATTCGGCTCCTATTGGTTTAGCACGGCCTTGACTGCCACACTGCAAGTTCGACAACTCGTGGACTATGCGATGAACCAACTTGGTCAGACACGATTCTGTATTATTGCGCCAGAAACCGCCTATGGACGTGAAATGAGTCAATTATTCACCCAAGCCGTTGAATATTTCGGAGGTGAATTGATTGCAGTAGAACATTATTCTGAACAACAAACCGATGTCGCTGAACAGATTATTCGATTAAAAGACACGGACCTCAGCAAATATGGCACTACCGAAGAAGAGAAAATTTCCAAGAAAAAAACAAAAACCGTGTATACGCCGGGATTCGATGCCATTTTTGTCCCTGGAAAGCCTGTCAACCTTGCGCTGATTTCGTCTCAATTAGCGTTTTACGACATCAACACTCCGCTCTTGGGCGGGAACAGTTGGCATAATCCAGAAATTTTTCGTTGGGCGAGACATGGGATTGACCATGGTATTTTTACTGATGGATTTTTCCTCAATAGTCCCGATCCGTCGGTTCATGCCTTTATCGAACGCTACCGGACACGTTTCGGATCGAACCCTTCCTTGTTCGCCGTTCAAGCCTACGATGCCGCCTGGCTTGTTCTTGACGCCATTCGTAATGGCGCCAGCTCTGGTGACGAGGTCCGGAAACAATTCCTCCGCCGCCATGACCTCCCAACGTTAAACAGTTTCTCCTCATTTGGCTCGACTGGCGTCCTCAATCGAAAGATCTATATACTCCAAATCGACAAGGGCCGATTCGTTCAAATTCATTAGCCACATGGATGATCTTGCACCAATTATTCATGCCATTTCGTACCGGGCATTACCGCTCATCTTTGCGATTGTCCTCCATGAGTACGCCCATGGCCGGGTCGCCCATTTTTTTGGCGATCCGACAGCGCAGCTAGCCGGGAGACTCACCCTCAACCCACTAGCGCACATTGACCCATGGGGGAGTATCATCGTCCCGCTCATGTGTTTTTTGATGCCGGGAGGATTTTTAATTGGATGGGCCAAGCCGGTACCGATTGATGTCCGGCAATTGCACAACCCTCGTCGTGACATGGCAATCGTCGCTGCTGCGGGGCCTGCCATGAATTTCGCCTTGGCCATTGGCAGTGCACTCCTCCTGAGCCTGATTTTTATCATTGATCCATCGATTGCAGAAAATTGGCCGCCTCAACCGGGCTTGGAATCGCGAAGCGACCTGTTGGGCATGGTGCTGTTGCCCTTGGCAGCCATGAGTCTCTTTTCTATCTTGATTAATGTCGTCCTCATGGTGTTTAACTTACTTCCTGTGCCGCCGCTCGATGGGGGAAGAATTATGACGAGCCTTCTTCCACCAGCATCGGCTCTAAGCCTCAGTCGCCTTGAACCCTATGGCATGTTTGTAATTCTGGGTATTATCATGATCGAACCACAGGTGCATCTTATCAGCACCATCATTGGGTCAGTGTTTCAGGTCCTCGCAGCCACCGTGCTTCCCAGTGAAATTCTGTAATCATAAAGGAGTCTTTTCGTGTCGAACCGAGTCTTAAGCGGAATGCAGCCAAGCGGACATCTTCATCTAGG
>BQIY01000001.1 GCA_021604265.1 Nitrospirales bacterium | reverse complement strand
CTCGGGTAAGTTTGTTGTTACCCCTCCCCCTGCAGGGACTGAAGCTGATCCTACAGCTGTCCTCACCATGGAGTTCCCTAACGGCGTAGTGCAGGAAATTGTACCTGCGGCTGACCCAACGTTATTGGTTGCTCTCAAGGGATTGGGTCTGCAGACAACTACAGACCTCGATACGGGCGTAATTACTATTGTCGTCGGAGGTTCAGGCGTTAGAGTTAGACCTTCCTATAACGTGACAACCACTTTAACGGCAGCCCAATCTGCACTGTTGACTGCAAGAGGTGGAGTAGCGGCATTCGAGTCAGGCCAATTCAATTCAACTGACACCGTGCTTGACTACAGGCTCATCACCCCGACTACAGTTCAAGAGTTCTACGGTCTTCCCTAACCAATAACTCTATATCTAATTGATGTCCAGTATCCGGGAGAGAGGTAGTACTACTCTCTTCCGGCCCACCAACGACCCGAGGATTTGAGAATGAACTACGTTAATCTAGTCAGTTCGTTTTTTATCACAGGCATCTCACTGTTTGCTTTAAAGCCTATGGCGGGAAAAGTTGGATTACTAGATTTCCCTGGTGGACGAAAGACCCACTCTAACGCAACACCGATGGTTGGAGGGCTCGGCATCTATTTAGGCACACTTTGCATGTGCATCTTCACCCCAACGGTATTTGCTGAATACGCCTTCCTTCTTACTCTCTCTGCATTCGTGCTGGTTGTTGGCCTTTTTGACGACGCCAGAGATCTCAATGTGTCAGTAAGAATGTCCCTGCACGGCTTCGCTGCATTGGCGATGGCTATCGTGGGGGGAGTAAAGTTAACGAGTTTAGGCAGCTTGGTAAACGAGACTGAAGTCATTCAGCTTGGAGTACTGTCTATACCAATTACCATATTCGCTGTAGTGGGTGTTATCAATGCTATTAATATGTCCGATGGCATTGACGGACTCTCCGGCTGTATGGTTCTCATTTCATTGTTTATGATGGCCATAGTATCGCTTCTTGCGGGTGATTCGACGGCGTTCAGTTTTATCGTAGTCCTATCCTGTTCCGTACTCGCCTTTCTTACGCTGAATTTTAGACGCCCCTGGAACAAGAAAGCATTGATCTATTTGGGTGACGCAGGCAGCACAATGCTGGGGTTTACCCTAGCTTGGTTGTTTATAAGTGGCACACAGGGCCCTAACGCAAATATACCTCCAGTATTTGCTCTTTGGTTCATCGCCATTCCCCTGTTTGACACCATCAATTTATTGATAAAAAGGCCGCTCAATGGACTTTCACCTTTTTCTCCAGGCATGGATCATTTGCACCATAACCTGCTTAAACTTGGCCTCAGAGTCGAACAGGTTGTCGCAATCCTGTCTTTATCTTCAGTCACGATGGGCGCTATTGGTCTAATAGGGTTCTATAATAGTGTCGCTGAGCATCATATGTTTGCTCTTTTCCTCGCACTATTCCTTATATACTGCATTCTTTCTGCAAAGCTTTCCAAGCACGTAAATTTCACAGAAACAACAGTGTAATCCCCTGCCCTTCGCTACTAGTTAAACTGAGTGTTATCGTTCAGATCTTAGTGAAATAAGAGTTTTCAACATGCTCTCTGCGGTCCGGGATCTGGAATAGTGAGCAGCAGCTCTCACACCGCCCTCAGATAACCGAGTATACAGTTCAGCATCAGCCTTAATCCTAAGGAGTTGCTGCGAAATATGCTCAGCATCTTCAGGATTAGCTATTAACCCAGCACTCTGGGACTCGACCATATCGGTCGCCTCCCCCCTCGGGATGGCCATTAGCAAAGGGATACCAAGAGCCATAGATTCGAATATCTTAGAAGGTATAACGGATGCGAAGAGGGGATTATCCTGTAGGTGAACTATTGACACGTCACATTGTTGAAGATAATAAGGTATGAATAATTTCGGAACTCGGTCTATCGAGACCACGTTCTTGAGCCCTAGCTTCGCAACATAATCATCGACCGACTTTTTGGCCGCGCCACCCCCTACAAACAGAAAGCGAATGTCATCCCTCTCCCGCAGTTTGACAGCGGTGTCAACAATAGTGAGCAAACCATGGGCAAGCCCATGAGTACCAATATACCCTATGGTAAATTTGCCAGATAAATTATCGAGTTTTGGATTTCGTTCCTGAGGAACAGCTATGTCTTTATAGTCATCTAGGTTAACGCCATTAAGCGCAACCGAGATTTTTCCCGAATCTATACCCCTGCTTATCAACTCTGTACGAAAAGAATTGGTGACACATATGATGCTATGAGCTTGTCGATAGAGATACATCTCCAATCTTTCAAGTAAGGAAATCGCCACCCCTTTCTCCATAGCACCAACTGCGGTAATAGAGGCAGGCCAAATGTCCCTGAGCTCAAACACGAATGGAATCCGTTTACACTTGCTGAGCATACATCCTGAAACTGCCGTAAAAAATTGCGGCGAAGTAGCTATTAGGATATCAACTTTCTTTTGAAAAATACCTGCGATAAAGGCACTTGCCATAAAGGACATATAGTCTAGTATTCGTTTAACAAAGCCCTCATTCGCAGCAATATAGGTTTTGACACGAACCACAGAAATACCGCTAACGTCTTCACGTGAATACCATCTATTTTTATAGTTCTCGTACACTTTCCCTTCTGGAAAATTCGGCGCACAGGTTATCACAGTCACCCTATGTCCGAGTCGTACCCAATGTGCGCAGTGATCGAAGGTTCGGCTCGCTGGAGCATTACCTTCGGGCGGGAAATTGTCGCTTAGAAAGAGTATGTGCAAGGGTGATATCAACTTTTAGGGTAATGAAAGCAGTATTGTATAATTCTAATGAGGCTCTGTTGAAACACATTCTATTCTGACTTCGCTCGAACACGGCCCATGCCCTATCAGCACTGAGAGTTGGATGGTTTCAGTAACATGGCCAAAGTCCATGAAGCACTTAGAGGTGTTTACCTGAATGGGGTGATCACTTGTGATCTCAAATTCGAGATCTGAATTCCACACTCTAACTTGCCTGCTATCTTCACCGAGATATTCCGTGGAAAAACTGGGGTGTAGCATGAACCTCGCTACCGCCGTCTGCTGCGCACCGTTATGAATATCATCTCGAATAACGAGTTGCTGCCCTACTAATGAAACACAGCGTTCGTGAACTGGGCTTCCCTGGAGGTGCGCATAGCCACTATGGCTAGCAGTCACGCTAAATGAGTTAAAAGAAGCAGAGATATCACGTTTAATAATTCGAGCTCGACGACCTACCCTGAACGACGCCCAAAACTCACTCTGGTCGAGATCGTCAAGTGTTACTGTATTGTGACTTTTAGATGAGCGCGAGAAGTCCCTGTCATCACCAGCGTCATAGCAGTAGACACCTGGATCTATCATGACTCTTTGATCTCCGACGCTGTATTCAAATGCTAGGGCATCACCATGTCCATGTGCCGGGAGAAAGTCCGGTGCCAATGGACCGGCATCGAAAAGGAGATAGTGGCCATTGCTGAACGTAGCACAGTATCCGGAATCTTCTAGTTCAAATACCGAGCGTCTGGACGGTCTGTCGCCAAATGCTAGCTCATACTTTGATAAAATCTGCTCTGGCGCATAGGCCATATGAAGTGCGGCATCATTAAATAGACTTATTTGACCATCAGGATGTGTGAGATCAATCAACACCTGGGCCATCAACGCTAGCTTCTCACCCAGTTTCGTTTTCAGCGGACTGTCATCAAGTACAGCATTGCATTCCATCAAATCGGCCATAACCTGGGCATGATAGGCAGGGCTGAGCTCATAATGCATGCCATCTTCAAGAACTTGCTCGTCCAGCTGTGCGCGAAGTAGCTGTTCAGCTTTGCGAACCCAGCACTCTGAATCCTTATTATTAAAGTACTTTCCCGCCCATAGGAGCGCCTTAATATTCTTGATCAGGTGATTGCCTCCTATATCTAGCTCCAAATTCCCGAAGAGAAATTTGACCTGGGCGTGCAGTGAGCGATGAATCGAGACCCATTGTCCATTGTCTGCAGTCTCCCGCAGCGAAGGTAGTCTCTGCATCCATACGACGACTCGAATGGATAATGCGTAGCTGTTCCAGTTATCCAGCCAGTATCCGTCATCATAAGGAAGATTACTGTCTATCCAATACTCTATCGTGCGAAGGCTTTGATCTTCGTTAAGCCCTTCAAGAAATTCCATATAGTGTAGGTTCAGCAACCAAAGCCGCGTCCCTTTCTTTAACTCAGCGGGTCTCCAGTCATATTGGCCGATAAAGCTACGCTCCATATTAAGAAAATTCAGCGTCAGAGGATTAGCGTGTACCACAGAATTCCTGCGAAGATCGAAAATCCCAGTTGGCGGATTATCATTGAGCGACAAATAATCACCTGTACTAAATGCCACGCGCTTCTTGAGCTTCTCCGTGGCCGTAAGAACTAGGACTTTTCGCTTGAGCAGAAGAAAAAGCCGAGCGAGAAGTTGTTGAGGCCGGGTGTAGTAGATGGAATAAGCAAAAAGCCTAGCACGTTGAATATCTATCATTAATGGACGCTTTGCAGGAGCTGCTCGAGTTTGTTTCTTGTCTTAGCTACGATTGCTGGGGCCATTATAAAACATTGCCTGCCAGCGCTCGTGAGTGGCTGCTTCACGCGTGGAATTGACTGAGTATCGCCCGCCTCGCTGAGCAGCTTAGAAATCTCCATTACCGCAGTGATAACAGCAGTTTCTCGCAGCTCCTCGAGTTGGATTTGAGGAAAAAGTTTGACAGGAACTCTCCTGATAATATCGCCAGTATCTATTCCCCTGTCTATAAAATGGACGGTAACTTCCAAAGCTTCGTCTAATAACAGCGCCCATTCAATCGCATTCATTCCCCTTATTTCCGGCAGTGGCCCTGAATGCGGGTTGATAACGTGATCACTCGCTGCTTCGATTAGTTCGTCTCGCAAAATCCCACCTCCCCCATAGATAAGCGTATCTATCTTAGAGTCGCGAACAAACTTTACCGTTTCAGGCGAGTTAAGGCTCTTTACAACACGATATGTGACATTGTTATTTCGACACCATCTGCTGATTTTTTGATCTTCAACTCCAATCTCAGCAAGCCAGGAGGGGTACAAGCTTCTTGCTCCTTCAGCACTGGAATTGCCGCGGAGTTTAGTAATACCTTCCGCTATTCCGCTAAACCCTTTTTGTCTTACAACGGCGGTAACTCGAGTAAGATTGAAGGGGGAGACAATAACGACTCCGGCGAGCTCGTGACCACTACGAAGCACAAGATTACATAGGGCAAGGGCAGGCTTTGACGAGTTGTAGCCAGCCGTGACTATTATTCTCAAGGTTTCACACCCTCTAATCGAGCCATAATCTTAATGAGCGCGTCGCAGTGGTATTTAGCCGCCCAATTCGGATATCGCATCGTCATGTAACGTCCCCAAAGAGGTGAGGAACCGGCTACACCACCTTTGATGCCCGTACGAGAGGAACTCAGATTTTGGGCATCACAAACAGCATCGATAAGTCTGGCAGCAGCGCTGACTAAGCGAAGATCTGGCACCCTTTCTTCGAGTAACAGAAAGCAAAAAGCTAATTGAACATTCCCAGTTAAACATTGGTAACCACCTGCAGGTACCCATGACTCATCAAAGCGACCAGGTAATCGCCCCCCTCTTAACTCTGATTTTTTCACCAAGACTTCAAGGGCTAGTTCTATCGGTTCTCCATATCTTGAATAATCATCCAGCAGGCGTGCACTTTCTTGAAGGCCGCGAATAGTGTAAGCAATCGTATGAGTAAAGGCCGGACTGCCTTCTTTAAATCCCCACCCGGAAATTACGCCGTTTTTAAGCCGACGCGAAACTACTGTATCCAAAAATCGTACTGCACTATCTCGTACGTTATTGTCACCTGTCTCGGACCAAGTCTCGAGCATGGGCCAGCAGACATGAGTGTAATAACTAGGCGTCAGATTCGACTGATAGTCTCCAGATGGCCAAAGACCATCTTCGCTCACTCCCGCTGCTAACCAATTTGCGCCCTTAGCCCCCGCTTCCAGGAACTTTTCGTCAGCTGTTAGGCGATACAGGGCACAAAGACCCTTTAGTATCTGACCCGTGTTAAATACACTGCCGACATCTTTATCCTGTCCCGAATGCAACCCACCATTCCAGGCGCCATCTCTACGTTGAATCTCTAACAACCACTCCCCCAGTCTGAGGGCTACTTTCTCAAAATCGTCCCGGCAAAGATATTCAGACAGTTTTAGTAAAGTTGGAATAATATAGCCCGTGGTCTCAGGATAAGGCTTAGACCAGCCAAGAATAGGTGCGTAATGCGCTGCAGAGCCACCATTACCGTGTTCAATGCTCGCGAGCAACCATTCTGCGGTTGCACGTAAATGCACCTCGTAATGCTCCATAGGCGAGTCGATCTTTCTAATCATTTCACTATCTCTTACCGTTGCAAATCTCTAATTCTCTTATACCACTTAATACGTGGGCACTTCTTCTCCAGATTACTCCTGTAGGAAAACTGATTCAGCAATATCCACTGTAGCCCTAGAGACTTCCATCAATTCAGTAAACGGAATTGGCGCCTCGCCTTTTGACCCTATTCCCTGAAGAAACTCTTTAACGCAGCTGCCTTGCCCTTTGTCTTGCGTCCAAAGTTTCTGCTTCTTAAAACCTTTCCAGGCGTAGCCACGAAGCTCGCGGAAATTGTTAATTTGCAGTACAGCGTTAGCCGTAAAAATTTCTACCCTTTCCTTAGGAAACGCTTTGCCACCATTAGCCAAATAGTTGACTACCGCGAAAGATCCATCTTCGAATTGTAGGGTAATAACAACTTTATCATCGCGAACCTCAACCCCCGGTGATTGCCCCATACAGATACTGCGGTGACCCACAATCTTCTCGCCTACCAAATGGCGAGCAAGATCTATGAAATGACAGGCTTCACCAACTATGCGCCCTCCTCCAACTTCCCTATCCTGAATCCAATGGTCCAAAGGGATAGCTCCCGCATTCACTGTGATGACTACACTCAGAGGCTCAGAAACAGCCTTTAGAAGATTTTTCGCAGTAACAACGAGCGGAGAGAATCGCCGATTGAAACCTACCATGAGTGACACTGGCGTTTTTTGTTGCAGATAAGCTCGCTCTATGGCGTCTAAATCCTCGTGACTCAATGCAAGAGGCTTCTCCACGAAAATATGTTTCTGGTTCTCTAATCCTGCAACAACCTGTTCTGCATGAATATTATGTCTCGTTCCTATAACCAAAATATCAATAGCTGGATCGGTTACGCTGACTGAAAAATCTGTAGATGTTTTAAGAAAGCCAAATTTCTTTCCGAAATGCGCGCCACTAACCCCACCGCTACTTACTACGGTGTGAAGTTTTGCACCGCCTGCTCTAAAAGCTGGAATAAGAGTTCTAGAAGCATAATTTCCTGCCCCAATAAACGCACATGCAATCGAACTAGGCAATTCGGATAATTCCTTAGTCAGCAGCACATCTCTTACCAGCGGCGTCTGCTCTGCAGTACTATCAGGCATAGAATAATTGAGCACTATTCCAAGTGCACTAGGATCATCAAGACTCTTGTAGCCCTCTACGCTATCTTCGAAATCAAACCTATGAGTTATCAGATCGGAGACATCGATCTTACGTTCCGACATTAGGTCAAGGACCGCCTCGAAATTTCTCTGCTCGGTCCAGCGCACAAATCCTATTGGGTAATCGTGACCCTGATCTTCATATAACGAATCATAGCGTCCTGGGCCATATGAACATGAAACTTGAAAAGAAATTTCTTTCTCGAAAAAGTCGGCTCTAGAAAGTTCGAGACCAACAACTCCAACCAGAACGACCCGTCCTCTTTTTCTAGACATTTGTGCTGCTTGGTGCACGGGCTCATTACTCTTGGTACTTGCCGCGATGATAACTGCATCAACCCCTTGACCATGTGAAAACGCCATAGCCGAGGCTACGGCGTCTGCACCGTCGGAGAGGCATACCGTTTCTGCGCCAAACTTACTAGCTAACTCGCATCGAATGGCATCGAAATCTATAGCGAGAACTTTACAGCCATTCGCTCTGAGTATCTGTACGGTAAGTAACCCTACCAATCCCAACCCTGTTACGACGACGCATTCACCGATAGTAGGATTTACTAGGCGAACACCTTGCAGGGCTATGGCTCCAAGAACAGTAAACGCTGCACTCTCGTCATCAACGTTGTCCGGGATTGACGCGCAGAGATTCTTTGGCACTCTCACTATTTCTGCATGATTCCCGTTCGAAACAATACGCTGACCTATCTTAAACTCAGTATCCGATGGATCTACAACCACCCCTGTATTGCAATAACCAAGTTGCAGAGGGGTATCGAGCTTGGCCCTTACTGCCTCTACCGTCGGGAGAAGACCGTCAGTCTGTACCTTCTCTAAGACCATCTGCACTTTATCTGGCTGCTTCCTAGCTTTGTCAATCCAATTCGATTTGCCAAAGTCTACAAGCATTCTTTCGGTGCCTGGAGAGATAACTGAATTCCTGGTACGAATTAGCACATGCCCTTTAGTTGCCAACGGTGCGGGTAACTCAGCTAGTTCGGTACTTCCATCTTTAAGGTTTTGCAAAATCTGTTTCATTGTAAATTCCTGACGTCCCGCATCTAATACTCGGTGATACTCATAAACTTGTCTCAGCCGTTTTGATTGACACGCAAGAGAAACGTCGTCCTATGCATTTTTTTAATCAATAGCAATCTTCGAAGAGGGCTTACATATTCAGCTTCGCCGTCAATTTCGTTGACCACAAGCAAATTAGCTTCAGCAAAAATACGTTTCCATCCAGACTTTGAATGGAACCTGACACCGACTCCTGCAGTGTTCGCGTTCAAACTGGGAAATATTTTGCCAACAGCGCGCAGTACACCTTTTAGGAAACCGAGTGAAGTTAGAAAAAAAATGAACCACGAGCTAAACTCACGCCACAGTATTGACTCATAAACATATTCGTGAACAATTATTTGCTTACTATTAGAAGAAACATTGCTAAGCGCTTTGCTCTGAAAAGCTTCCGTGTTCTTATTATTTGCAGCAACCAAGTGATGTAGTACAAGGTTAAATAAACAGAAATCTGTTTCGATAGGCACATCGACTTTAAGAATATCTCTGTGTTCAGCCTTCAAGCCTTTAGCATGTGCGAGTGCGATGGCATCATCATCTATATCCCAGATAATAACGTTAGCGCCATGCTTAGCCGTCAATTCCTGGGCGAGGAAACCAGCACCTCCCCCAACATCGATTACGTTGGCACCCTCTAATCGCTTCCCCAGAAGCGCCTCTATATGTGCCGACTGAGAATCCACAAATTCCTGATGATAAAATTCCTGAAGCTGACGCTGCTCTAGTATCCTCTGCTCACTCATTCGAAACTGCCCTCCGCTTCTTTGGAACTAAGTTGCCAAGTAGGAATATTGACGCAACAACGACTATCGACCAGAAATAACCATAGCTTTCCAGAATAGCTCCTCTCAAGGAAGTCTGAGTCAAAAAATACATACAGATCAAACCTTGTACTCCTAATGAAAATGCAATTGGTCCTTTTATATTCTTTATTATTTGATTAACGAACGTGATTACTAGGGAGACAGCAACTAGCGATAAAGCGTAAGCGAGCCAGCCGCCATGCGTGAATCCGCGAATATGTGCAGCAGCAGTAGCTGAACCCTGTGTGGAGTTCCCAACGTTCAGATAAATCTGATTATAAACATCTTGATTGTCAGTTATTGTAGTCATTATTCCCAAGAGCCCAAAACCATAATTAAGTTCTTGATACGGCAGAGTTTCGGGATATAGCACGAAGTAAAATGGTGCAGCATGGGCCAATCTAAATACTAAGTGGGATATCGCAAAAAATGCATTCGTAGTCCCCGAATAAATTGCCTGCGTGATCAGAAACAAGGCAAAAATGAAGCCCCCAAAAGCCACTTGCTTCCATTCTATTTTACCTTTTAAGAGGACATGAGAAAGGGCAAGTCCGATAAAAAAAACCAACAGAGGTGCTTTCTGTATACTCGACAGTAAAAAAAACACTTCCACTATAGAAGAGAAAGCGAGCATGCTAAACCAGTACTTAGAGCCGCTGTGAAAGGCCTTGTAAAACGAAAACCAAACAAGCGTAGGGATAATCATGTAAGTAATTTCGTAGTAATACGTGTTACCCAAGTCGATCATCATATTTTGGCGTAGGTCTATCAAGGAGTTGTAATCGAGGCTGCCATTAAAGTTATATCCGATATTGCTTAGGTGTCCTGACTGTGCGAGTACCAATAATTGATAACAAACCAGGAGCAGCATAATGAAAAAGACAGAGATTGTGTCACCTGAGGGGCGCGGTCTTTGGCTATATTCTTTAATCAATAACGCTATCGGTGCGAGAAAAATACTATTAATACGAAGAAGTAGCGGAATTGCGACGAAAGGCGCAAGAATAAACACATAGAATTCGACTTGTGCTATATCCTCTATCAAAGTGGAATTCATATCGAAGTAAAGCAAACTAGTAAACTGAAACCCTAGCTCGGTAGCCATCAACATACTTCCCACTACCGTAGTGAGAGTATAGAAAGAGTAATATATAGTTTGAGCTTTGATGGTAGTGCCCTTTCTAGCTCTCTAATATTGCATCTACGTGATTAGACCAAGTGTATTTCCCCATCGCCAGGTCATAGGCATTCTGAGCGAGACTAGTCTTGTCTTTTCTTAAATACAACTCTTTCATCGCAACTGCTAGTTCATCGACATTACCAGGAGGAACGAGTATCGCGTTCAGTTGCTTCTCGTTGCAACTTCCGTCCCTGAGAACCTCGCCGATCTGGTCAAGGTCAGAGGCTATTATAGGCTTCCTCATAGCCATATACTCATAAAGCTTTGTTGGTGAACCAAAAAACTTAGTCCCATCTTGATTGTTTACATGAGGCGAGCAGAACGCATCACAAATACTTAGATAAAGGGGAGCAGACTCCTGCTGAACCAGGCCTGCCAGCGTGTAGAATGTATCGGGGACGTCTTCCAGCTTCTCTTCAACCAGCGAGCGAAGACTTCCATCACCAATAAGGAGCATATGATAATTTAGGTCGGTTGCTCTTTCGATATCCTCAGTCACCAGCTTCGCAAAGGCCTCAGCTAATACTTCAGCGCCGTGCCAGGCACCAAAAGTACCGATGAACCCGAAGACGAATGCGTTATCTGCGATGCTGTGCTTCTCCCTTAGATCTAATCTTTGCTGTTCTGAGTATCTATCGGGATCAAACTTTTCAGCATCAATGCAATTAGGGTATACCACTATTTTCTGAGGAGGAAATCCACGCTCAACCAGCTCATCTTTCAGAGGCTGTGAGATACATATAATTTTTGAGGCAGCTTGCAGGCATAGTATTTCAGCCTTCAAAGCCAAATCACTATTGCGCAATTTTCTACCCCAGTTTTTGGCTATCCACACTTCAGAGCCATTGTACTCAATAATAAGCGGAATCCCCCTATCCAAGGCTTCACGCACGCCATTATAGTTTCCCACCGATAAACGCTGATAGATGCAGTCGTAGTGGCTGGTATCTTTGGCGAGTTGATCTCGTATGATGTGATTAAAACGATAATAGTTATTATCCCATGGGACACCGAAGTATCTTTGTGGGACGAGTAACTTAGTGTCTGCCTTAGCGGCCACGCTCGTATTTCGCGTACAAGTGTAGAAAGACACTTCGATACCTTTTTTTAGAAAGGCGTTCACGACTCCAGCAATATGCCCGACTGAGCCACCTGCCTTCACACCAAACCAGAGATTACAATTTAGGTACATTAGTCGCTCGATCCTAGATAGATCATTAGGAATCGTTTCTAACGCCACTCTTTTAGACAAACGATCTATGTCATAGCTTGTGTAGTACAAAGCGCAGAACGCGATCACAGAAGCAATGATAGTTTGCAAGCCTAAATAGAATCCGAGAAGAAACGATACAGAGCTTTTGCTATGTTCATGATCTACAAGAACCCTAGTTGCAAACGGAATGAATGCGGCTATCATGATCATGATGTCAGCGACAGGCTTACTATCAGGATCCTCACAAGGAATTACGACACTCGAGCCTCTTAGCGAAACTAGTTTCGCTATCATCCCGCCCAACCCCAACATTCTCAGGCTTGATAAAGAATGAGTTTCGCAATCCTCCCCTATATCCTCCAAGAGCTTATCCCGATAAGTATCGGTTAGAGGGTAATTTGTTAAGATCACTACGGGTTTACTCATCGTTACCTCTGCGTACTGCGATTTTTTATTAGCAAACTGAAGAAAAGGGCTATCGCACTGACTGAATACCCTATAGATGCAGATATTAATCCCAATTGACTGTTCAGTAGAATATAGACGGCGATGTATAGTAGCGTACTGAAGCCCCAAAAAAGCGTAAGCGACCATGGCATACCATCAGCTGCAAATTTTTGCGAGATCACAGTCGACATAGACAGCGCGATTATACCCGGCATGTTGAAAATAAGTAATTGTGCAGAATATCTGTAATCTTGGCCGAAAAGTGAAGAGATAAGAAATTCACCGAACAAACCAAAGACGAGTGCAACACAACCCATCAAGACCAGTACGAAATAGATGGCTTTCCTCACCTCCTCTTCTTTACTCACATCATCGAGCTGCAAAATCTTGGGAAACAAGACTAAACCGAGAGTCTGAGGCAATATTAAGAGAGTCTCGTTTATCTGATTGGTGACAGAGTAGATTCCCAAGTTGTACGCCGAGTCATACGACGCAACCAGAAATATTCCTAACCGAGAATAGAAATAGCCAAGCGTGCTCACGACAAATGCTCTAAGAGCATACTTGTACGAGGTAAAAAAGAAGGCTAGCGAAGGACGGGCTAGCTCCCAGGGGAGCTTTGTAAAGAGGTGACCGCAGGACAGGAAGATTATCGCTACTGGTATCATCAGGAAGCCAGTAACAGAAGCTGAATACCACCAACCAATACAAACCAGAACAAGTTGGGCTGTCGTCATAACGGCGAGGTTTGTGTTATAGCTTCGAAAGTCTTCTCTTGCTACCAAAAGACCATGGCTAAAAAGCTCGAACAGACGCATCGGAACCGCGACCACAAAAAAGGTCAAAAGTACGAAGATGCCAACGCTCTGTACTTTAGAGAATACGAAGAATGTTGATATCAGTGCCGAAACCAATCCTGCCAATACAACTATAGCGAGGGTATTGCCAAAGACAGCATGTCGAGATTCGTGGTCTTTGTGATAGTAATACGTATTGCTGCTCTGCAGACCAAACGTTGCGAATTGAACGGCGATACCAAGAATGGATATTATGTAATAGTACTCGCCTCTTTCCTCAACCCCCAATGCTCGAGTGATAATGATTGAGCCTATAAGCCCCAAAGCCACTACGTAGATTCGAATAGCACTTGTTGAAAATAACTTTGAGCTACTATCGCCAATCGAACTCACTGTGAAACTGCTTCTACTTCCAGTTCAAAAAACGCCTTACCGCCTTGAATTTCAAACTCAAGCAGTGGCCTCGCGCAGCGAATACCGTAACTAACAGAAAATTCACTCTCCGAAATCTTATGCTCTACATTCCGATCGCTCAGCCAGGTGACTATAAACCTTTTGGAGCTGGGTACATGGAGCAGTTCAACGGTTTTTTCGTCTATAATTTTCGCAGACAGTTCTGCATCCAAATGGAATGGTATGGTATACCGATGGTTTTTATTAGCAGAGAAATCATCTCTTATCCTCACTTTGGCTGCGCCATGAAAAACAGTGAGGCCGCGCGATAAATGTACCGGGTCACGTAAGCGATGATAGCCCGTGTGGCTCATAGACACGCTCTCGATGTCCCCCGACAACTCATATTGATGAATGTTAGGCACGGCGTCGTTCTTGAAATTCCACATATCTCGTGAATCTATAAACCGATTTATCTCCTCCCCATCAACTTGTGGAGTATTATGGGCAGCGGTCGATCTAAATCTATTTCTGGAGACGTAGTCAGCTGTATACACATAGGCTCCTGAATCGGTAAAAAGAGCAACACCGTCAAGACTTAATTCAATCGACATCATGTCATTGTGTCCATGCCCTCCTCTTCCTGCCAATCCGATAGGCCCACAATCCGCGTAAAGATGAACCCTATTCGAGCGAAATATAACAACGCCTCCTTCGGGAAAAATTTTCGACCCTATCTGATTACTAAATTCCTTCCACGACTTTTTGAGATTTACCGGCGCGCTATCTAACAACCATTCAAGCTCGCTAAATTCACCTGGCAACAAAGCCGATTTTTCGCCCGTTAAGTAATTGCACCAGGCTACTAGGTATCTATGATCATTTAAATCCTGACAGCCAAAGGGTAAAGTTCGGGCATCATCTGCATCTCCAAAGAGCGGAATAGAGCCATCTTCTCGCGAATAGTGCGCCGTGAAGTCACCCATTGCTCTCAGACGAGTCAAATAGCAGTCAGTAAAATCTGCAGCTCTGTTGTTTTTCAATGCGATATGTAGAGGTAACGCGAACAGTTCCAAAACTAGTCGGTGATAGGGTACCGAAGCTTCAAAATCGATCCCATCATCATAGACCTGATTCACAATTTCACTATTAAGTTGCGCACAAGCTAGTTCCCGCCAAGCGCTGGTCTCGCCTCGCTCAGAGAAGAATAGTGCTGCGACGTATAGGCCTGAAAGATCAGCGGCATAATGATTGCCATTTACATCGGACAACTCAAGATTTCTATATACGAAGTGCCCATGTAAATAAATATTAAGGATTAACGTATTGCAAAATTTTTTGTCGTTTTGCCAGGATTCAGAATCATGAAAAACCTTATAAAAATAGATAAAGGTATAGATCCGAAGGGCAACCTCCATGGTACAAGACCAATTTATACTAAAGCCGTAGGGATTATCATCGATCCAAGAAGAGAGGATTTCCTTAACAAATTCCGCATATTCGGATTTAGGGGTAGAAGTATAGACTTGGGCTACAGGTATCAGCCATTGCATTCGGGAAAGTTCCCATGGCACTTTCACATCTGAAGATTGCTCCAAATTATTATACTCTATAGTGCGCGCTTTCGAATTCTCCCAGATCATGCCAGTCTTGAAATCTTCACTCCAATTTATCTTGGGGCCTAAATAGTGCACCCCGGAACCAAGTAAGCTTATACGATACTCCATTGCTGCTTTACTTTTGCTGACTAAAGAATCGAAGTTAGATGGCGTTACAGAATCGGGGAAGTCGTCCCTCAAACCTACATACTCGAATGTGGCAATTGCAGCAACGAGCTCGTCTGGTGAGGAATAACCCAAAGACCTTACTAATTTTTCGAAGCGAAAGTTGCTCAACCACAGAGGCAGGTAGATATCAGCAAGCCGAATAGTAAGCTCATGCTGCAATCTTTTGATTATATAAAGAGGCGGTTTCCTTAGAACACGGCGCAGCCTAGTAAAGAATGATCCCATGATCTAATCTATCCAAAAATCATACCATGCAACAAGATTGTAAATGGTCCAAATATACAGGCTATAATCATTCTTTCCGGCCCTATGTTCGTATATCAAACCTTCTATGTAAGCAACATCGAAAAAACCGCGTTCCATTATTTTCGAGTTTAGAATCTTCTCTTCAACTTCGTTACCAAAGTCTGAGCGCAGCCATTGAGCCATTGGTGCTGCAAAGCCCATTTTCTTTCTGTAAATGATCTCGTCAGGTAGTAGCCCTTCCACACTTTTCTTGAGTATCTGTTTCGGCTCACCGAAACGTACCTTATCTTGCCAAGGGATGCCCATTGTGTAGGACACCAATTTATCGTCTAAGAAGGGCACCCTTGCCTCAAGGGAGTTAGACATCGTTATCTTGTCGACCCTCATCAGCAGAAGCTCAGGCAGTCTAAGGCACAATTCTTTAAAGGCCATACTTGCAAGCACGTCCTTATTATTACTGTGTTCCATAAAATAGGACGTCTGTGCCCCAACAACCTCGGCTGTTTTGAAATCGATCTCGGCTTCTGAAATCAATCCCATGCTGAGTACATCACTATAATTAGAGCGATCGATCTTTTCTGGACGTACAAAAAGTCTGTTTTTCGACATGTCATTGAGAGCGTGTGCGCCACTCCAAAAACAATCTCCTCCATTAGCTGCTCGCGTTATAATATCAGAATAGACCTCTAGACTAGGGCGAATACCGGCACCAAAACGGCCAACCCCAGCAATTGCCTGCTGAACGAAATTAGGGAAATACTTCTGAAATGGCTTCCAGTATTTATTATACAGATCCAAGTAACCCATGTAGCTAGCATAGCCGCTAAATTGTTCGTCCGCTCCCTCACCAACTTGAATGACAGTTACGCCGTTATCTTTAGCCAGTTTAGAAACGAAATAGAGTGGTATACAGACCCAGTCTGCCAAAGGTTCATCTTGACTCTCTACTAGATTATCCAAATACCCCCGCATGTCATTCTCATCAATTAGTACTTCATGGTGATTGGTCTTGAATTTCTCAGAGACGATTCTAGCCTGGTCTAACTCGTTCAGGTGCTTATAGTCGCTGAACCCAACTGTAAATGTATCAACAGGTCGATTCATTAATTCTGACATTAGTGCTACATTTGTCGATGAATCAACACCGCCGGATAGAAACACACCAAACGGGACGTCAGCCATCATCCTTTTGCCAACACCATCGCGTAGTTTGGCCATTACATTCTTTGTATACTCTTTCTGCCTAGCATCAGGATCCGGGTTATCGGTAATAGGATTGGATTCCTGAAAACGAGCAGGGTCCCAGTATCTACAAGATTCTGGAGCGCTTTCACCTCTAAACTTTAAATACGTTCCCGCTGGGAGCTTAAAGATATTCGCGAACATGGTAAGTGGCGCTGGCGTCGTCAAAAAAGAGAGATAATGATAAAGTGCAACAGGATCGACATCGGCAGTTATCGTTTCCCTTTCAAGAATCGCCTTGATTTCAGACGCGAATACGAGCTCATCATCATCGAGATAGAAATAAAGGGGTTTTACACCTATCTTGTCTCTCGCTAAGTAAAGTTCTTGCTTCGAAATATCCCAAACAGCAATTGCGAAGTCGCCTTCCATTTTGCTAAGTAAGAGATCAATACCCCACTCCTCGAACCCGTGTACTATTACTTCAGTATCCGAATGGTCAGTTTTGAATATATGACCAGAATCAACAAGTTCCTTACGCAAAGGCGCATGATTGTAGATCTCACCGTTAAACACTATCCATACTGAGTCATCTTCATTACTCATTGGCTGCGCGGCGATCGGGTCAAGATCTATGATCGAAAGTCGTCTATGGGCTAGTCCGATTTGCTTCTCCGGAGACAGCCAGATTCCTGCATCATCGGGACCTCGATGGACCATCTTGTCGCGCATTGCAGCCAGTTCTGGCTCGCTCACTGGTGCAAAAGATTGCTGTCGTTTATATATACCGACTATTCCACACATATTAGAATCCTACTCTATTTTTCTAATTGGGCTTGAACAGCAAATGCTGTTTCAGCCGGTACAATTGCTTCGTCTACCGTTTGGGGCCAGTCCGAATCGCCAAGTAAGGCCGCGGCCATGGCTTTCATTTCGTTCTTATGACCTTTATCAACAGTCTTGGCACTCCACTGCGCATTGCTAGAAGTGGAGTGTACTTTCACTTCTGTGAAATCGTTCATCTCGATAACTTTTTGGTCGCAATAGATTGTCATCATCTCCTTTGGCGACTTTTTGGAACCTAAGGCCGTATAGGTCAAGGTACAAACAGAGCCATTTCGATATTTCAGTGTTGCGACAAAATTATCGTCACTACGCCATTTTTCGGAATTGGGTGTTACTCCAACCGCTGAAACTGATTCTAGGTCAGTACTCTCGGCCAGGCAGTTAAAAAGATCGTAGATATGACAGGCTTCCCCGATGTTCCTGCCGCCACCTGCAACGCCTTGAATCCAGGAATCGTTCGGGATGTAACCTGCATTCATTCGGTAGTTAACTATCACGGGTGTTTTTCGGCCGGCAGTGTGTTTTCTTACTTCTGCTATCGCAGGTGAGAAGCGTCTGTTATAACCGACAAAAAGCCTACTTGCATTCGGCGCAGCAAGACTTTCCCTTATGGCCTTTATGTCACTGGGGTTCGTCGTTAGAGGCTTTTCCATGAAAACGTGCTTGCCAGCTCTAATTGAATCTAGCACGATTTGCCCATGTGTATCGTGACGGGTTGACGCTATAAGTAGATCAATATTTTCGTCAGCTAAAAGCTCTTTGTAATTCGTTGTGCAGTAGGCAGCTTCAATCTGCTTCGCAACTGCCTTGGCGGTACTGCTTGTCCTGTTCGACAGCGCAACCAGTGAAAACTGCTTACTAAGCGCTATCAGATTAGGGATATGAACACCTTGCGCAAAACTCGATGCACCTATTAGACCGACACGAACAGTGGAGTTCTCTATTGAGGTGGATTTACTCAACTCCACTTTAGTCTTAGAAATGTCGACCTGATTACTGTACTTTAAGGTTACGAGCAGTGGCTTTTCATCAGGGTTTTTTAACGAATCGTAGGCGTCTCCAGCGTCTTCAATATCATAGTCTTTGGCGAGCAAGGATTGAATATTAAGCTTACCTTTCTTTATAAGCTCCAGGTATAGCTCCATGTTCCTGTTTTCCGTCCATCTCACGTAGGCTAAGGGATAGTCCTGCCCCTCTTCCTCGTAATACGGGTCGTACCTTCCTGGGCCATAGGAGCAAGATATCTTAAAATCGAGTTCCTTTGCATAGAAGTCGCTTCGGCGGAGCTTCAACCCGACATCACCTACAAGAACCACCTTACCTTTTTTTCTACACACTGATGCGGCTTGACTAACTATCTCGTCACTGGATGAAGCTGCTGTGATAAAGGCGCAATCGGCCCCTACCGCGCCTGTCAGATTGGAAACCACCTCCTCTACAGACTCTTCAGCCGGATTGATGCCGTAGTCCATGCCATTGGCTTTAGCGAGTTCTATCCGCGATGGATCCAGATCGATACCGATAACCGTAACACCGCTAGCGGTCAGCATCTGGACAGCCATCTGGCCGAGCACTCCCAGTCCGATTACGACGATGGTTTCACCCAGACTAGCTTCTGCTCTACGCACTCCCTGCATTGCGATTGCGCCGAGCGTAACGGTGGACGCCTCACGCATCGACAACTCATCTGGAACAGAAACACTCAGATTAACTGGCACATCAATCACTTCTGCATGATTAGCAATGCCTGCGCCGGCGCAGGCTACGCGATCACCGATGCTAAAGCCTTCAACTTGGTCACCCACGGCTACTATAACTCCGCTGGCGGAATATCCCGTTGGCGAGCCAGCTGATAGCTTCCCGGATACTCGTTTCATTGTTCTCTTTAGTCCCTCATCTCGCACGAGATCCAGGACTCTTTTTACGTTCTCTGGCTGCTTTATCGCCCTGCGGTAAAGCGGCATGGCAGATAGATTAACACTTGCCATCTCGGTGCCAATACTCACGCATGACGCTTGCACGCTTACCAGAATATTCTTACTCGAGACGAGTGGCGCGGGCACTTCTTCGACAACGACGGCTCCGCCCTTTATCAATAATTGTTTCATTTCTTCGCCTTGCTAACCAACCCCTTGGTATCTACAACCAAGTGCTGATGTGTTATATGAGTTGCTATATCTCTGAATTCAGAATGGTCAACGAGAATTACAATCACGTTACTATTTTCAATCGCATAGTCATAATCAACCAAGTTACAGTTCTGTCTTCCTGCTAAAGAATCAGGAAGCATTTCTAGATTAGGCTCGACGATGTTTAGGGTGATCCCTTCTTGAGATGCGAGATACTCTGTAATCGAAAGAGCAGGACTTTCTCTTACGTCATCGATATTTGGCTTAAATGTGATTCCGAAGCAAGCGACCGAGCGTTCTTCTGCATTCAAACCGTTTAACAATTTTACCACTTTCGATTTTACCCATTCAGGCTTCCCATCATTAACTAATCTGGCTTGCTTTATAAGCTTTGCGTCTTCCGGAGAAGAGGAAACGATAAACCATGGATCTACGGCAATGCAGTGGCCTCCGACGCCGGGGCCAGGTTCAAGGATATTCACCCGTGGGTGCCTATTCGCAAGCTGAATGAGTTCCCAGACGTCTATTCCATGTGTATCACAAAGGAGAGATAGTTCGTTTGCAAAGGCGATACTTACGTCTCTTGAAGCATTTTCGGTAAGTTTTGCCATTTCAGCCGTACGGGTATTTGTAATCACACACTCACCCTCAACGAAGATCTTGTAAAGCGAAACTGCGGCACTGGAGCAAGCCGGTGTCATCCCTCCTATAACTCTATCGTTTGTGACTAGCTCTTTCATTACTTGGCCTGGAAGCACTCGCTCTGGGCAATGGGCTATTCTAATATCAGAGTTCTCTCCGGCAGACTGGGGGAAAGATAGTTCTGGGCAGTATTCGGCTAACCACTCAGCCATTTGCTCTGTGGCACCAACTGGGGACGTAGATTCTAGAATTACCAAATTCCCTTTTTTGAGTACTGATGCAATAGAGCGAGCCGCGGACTGAATATATTTCAGATCTGGTTCGTGGTCATCACCTTTAAAGGGGGTAGGAACAGCGATTAGAAATGCATCCGCACATTCCGCCGTCGAAGTAGCCCTAAGCCTGCCATTAGATACTGCTTCATGAACATAGCGATCTAGTTCAGGTTCAACGATATGGATTTCACCGCGATTGATGATTTCGATAGCTTTTTCATTTACATCAACGCCTATGACTTCGACTCCCCGCGATGCAAACGCTGCAGCTGTGGGTAATCCAATGTAGCCAAGCCCTACTACTGAAATTTTCTTAAACTCCATCAGTTCTACCTTTTCCTCAATGCATCTAATATACGACCGCAAGCGAAACCATCTCCATAAGGATTATGCGCTCTGCTCATCTCCTTATATTTAGTTTCTTCGTTCAACAGCTCTGATACTTTTTCTGTTATCTTGCTCACGTCAGTGCCGACCAAACTTACAGTACCGGCATCTACAGCCTCTGGTCTTTCTGTAGTATCACGCATTACCAGAACTGGCTTACCCAAAGATGGCGCTTCTTCTTGTATGCCGCCGGAATCCGTAAGAATTAAATAAGAACGCGTCATCAAGTATACGAAGGGAAGATAATCCAGAGGGTCAATTAGGTGAACATTAGGAGCCCCCTTTAGATAAGCGTTAACCGGGTCTTGAACGTTTGGATTCAGGTGAACGGGATATACCAGCTGCACATCATCGTGAGTTTCGACAATCTCGGATATCGCTTGGCAGATATTCTTGAAACCATCACCGAAACTTTCTCGTCGGTGACCTGTAACAAGGATAAGCTTCTTTGTCGAGTCCAAGAATGGAAATCTGGCTTGCATGTCTTTCGCCAAATCACTATCTGAATCCAGTTTCTCCTTAACCCACAGCAAAGCATCAATAACAGTGTTACCAGTAACGGTAATATCAGATGAAACAACGCCTTCACGCAATAGATTTTCTCGGGACGCCGACGTGGGAGCCAAGTGGTATTTACAGATTGCAGAAGTTAGCTTTCGATTCGCTTCTTCAGGCCATGGTGAGTAGATATTGCCAGTACGTAGCCCTGCTTCAACATGGCCTACAGGGATTTGCCTATAGTACGAGGCAAGGGCAGCAGCAAATGTCGTAGCCGTATCGCCATGCACGAGCACTATGTCAGGTTTGAAGTTCTCGAGAACCGAATCTAGATTAAGCAGAATTCCCGAGGTTACATCGCCTAAGCTTTGCCCAGCTTTCATTATATTCAAATCGTACTCTGGCTCGATCTCAAACAACTTCAGCACTTGATCCAGCATTTCTCTATGCTGCGCCGTAACGCAGACTTTCGACTCGAATCCTCGATCAGCGGTGAGAGCATGAACTAGTGGCGCCATTTTTATGGCTTCAGGTCGTGTGCCAAAAACTGTTAGTACTTTCTTAATATTTGTCATCTACTACTTCTTAGTAATTCGAAAATTTTCGCTAATGTCACTTCGGCCCTTCGACTCGATATCTACATGTTTTTCGAGCCAGCTAAAGCAGCTATTTAGTCCTATCAATCATTGGCTTTTAGCCACGCTACTGCTTATTTCGTACAGCCTCACTCATTATCTTCCGGTCGCTGGTTTTAGCTTTGGAGTTTGCAAATTTCGGATAAACACGAAGAGAACACTTAAGACACCACCAATGAAAGTGCCGATTATGCAGATAACCGCGCGTCTTGGGCTTATTCTCTCTTCAGGCACTACAGCTTTGTCCACCACTTGCAAGACATATTGATCTCTAACGTCTGCTAGCATCACTATCCTTAGCTGATTCTCAATAAGTTGGTAAAAAACACTCTGCATTTCCAGCAATTGAGTCTTCTCTATCTGATTAGTAAGGTATTCAATTGCCATATTGGCTTCCGCCAGATCCTTCTCCTTCACAACGCTATTTACTTCACCGACCATCAGATTCACCCAGTGCGCCGCTTGTACTGGATCGGACCAATCTATCGAAAGGGTTACCTGACCCGTGCGATCATTTAAATTGACACGGAAAATCTGCTGCCAAAGTTTGTAAGCCGACCAAGGATCTGAAAAAATTGGCTCCTCACCCGACCGCCACGCACCAGCTTCAACATCATATTTGTCTTCGTCAATAATATTTGCTTGTGCGTCGTCATCCCATTTGCTCGCTAACAGCATTGTCGTGAGGTCGTATTTTTCTATAAAAGCGTAGAAGAATTCCCTGGATTTAAGAATTGCAATTGCTGTGTCTAATTGTGCACCAGCGCCATCGCCATAGATGCTACTAATGCCAGTTAAGTCTGCTGCAAATGAGAGCTGGCTAGGGATTAACGAATTGGATTGCTCATCTTCAGCGCTCGTTAATATCGCTTCTGCCCGATAGATATTAGTGAGGGATAATGCATAAATTACTGATGCGACAGCGAATACAGAAGTAGTAGCAATGATGGCGACTTTTCCCCGCCACAGAATGAGAAAGAGTTCCACGAAACTCACTTCTTCCAGTGTTTGTTCCTGTGCTATGTCAGAAGTGGTCATTAGTTATTTACGCTCTCTATCGCCAGAACAGCCGTCGCAAGATTGAACAACACGGTAGAAATGCTCGTCCACGTATAGAGCGGATCATCTATTGCGGCATTAAACGGCACTACTATGCTGTCTCCTGGCTCTATCTTCAGTGTTCTTCGCTGAAAGAACCACCTGCTATCGTTATGTGCTATTAAATCCCCATTGGCCCGAATAACAAAAATACTGTCGGAGTCCGAGTTATCAGATACGCCCCCACTCTTCGCTATGTAATCGCCTATCTGCAAACTTTCCTGATAGAGATGTGATGTCGGCCTTTGAACCTCACCGACCACAGAAACTTCTTGACGAGTTCGAGGCAGAAGCAGCTCGTCTCCCGCTCGTAGAATCACATCTTCTGCGCCGCCCGGATTTCGAAGAAGCGCGGGAAGATCGAGGACCAATCGACCAGAGGCTTGGGCTTGATTCACTTCAGCCAAGAGCTGATTCATTACTTCAATATCGATATTTGATTGCTCGGAATTCGAGGGAGAGCGCAACAAGCTTTGGTTCAATAAACTTTGGCGAAGTCTGGTTGAAAAATCGTTAAGTAATTCCTGTTCTTTCTCTCGCAGTTCTGCCCTCAAGAATATCGCGGCACGGGCGTCGGCGAACTCGGTTAACCCTCCTGCTCGTGCAATTACAGCGCTTAATTTTTCGTCTTTACTAATCGTGTATACTCCAGGAGAAACAACTTCGCCACCTATACTCACCGTTTCAATGCCAGTCCAATTAGGCATCTGGCGGACAACTAACTGATCGTAGGATCTGAGCCGATAACCTAAGCCTCTCTGTCCCGGATTTGTAAGGTTTATCGGCAGGTGTTCGACCTCCCTGCCTTCGATATTGCCCACTCCGTAGTGTGTAATCTCCGAGTTTTCAATATCAGCGCTTTCTAGAAACCCCCCAGCTACTTTAATGAGTTGTTCGACATCCAGGCCTTCAGTAATCGGGTATTCACCTGGAAATCTCACGCTACCCGAGATAGAGGCGATTTTGGTGGGGCTGCCTCGAGTAGCTTGGCTTCTTAATCTTTGCAAAGTCCCTTCCAGCAATTCCGAGCGAGAAGCATTCATATCAAACAGCATCACTCGATCCATCGGGCCCAGCTGGAGATTACTCGTCGCAGTAAAACTGTTTTCATCTATGGAGAAATCGTATACCTCGATCTCACCAGTTTGATCTAAAGTTCTTTCCACTAGCCCGTAATCTAACTCTGCATAGGTACTTAAACCTCCGCTAAAACGAATAAGATCATTCAATGACATACCTCTAACCAAAGGGTACTCGCCGGGAAACCTGACATTCCCGTTTATTGAGACAATTAGTGGCAGCACATCAAAGGAAGACTGTTCTCGAAGACGGGAGAGTAAACCTGAGACTTGAGATTGCCTGTTTACCGCCGCTCCAAACGTGAGTAGCTGATCTCGTGGTTCAAGCAAAAAATTATAGGGGGAACTTTGGTTGCTAAAAACATCGTTCAAATTGACGTAGATCAGCTCGATCCTTCTCGTAGGTTGAATTTCGCGAACGATAAGAGCATATTCTAAGTCTGGATTCGGCAGCATATCGCCTACGGTCGATAGAATATTATTGACTCGTAAACCCTCGTACCAAGTAAAGCTGCCAGGTCGATTAACATGTCCTTGTAACTGAACAACACCCTCTACCTGGTTAAGTATCGAATAAACCTGAAGTACATCCCCATCACGCAAGCTTATGTCAAGTTCTGCTTCATTCGACAGATCGACGTCCACCAGCGTGCGCTGCCCTTCAGCATCGATACGCTCTATACGAGATGCTGATGGATAAGCGGTGGGCAAGAAGCCACCGCCTAGATGGATAGCATCGGCAAGCGTTTCCTCGTCTTTCAATTCAAAAATAGCAGGACGCTTTACGTCTCCTGCGATGCCTAAGGTCTTACCTATTGGTGGTATGAATATAACGTCGTTGGGCTGAAGTCGTGCATCGCCGCTCGTATCTCCTCTCAATAGCAGGTCGTATAAATCTAGCTCGGTCACTAACTCCCCAGCACGCATTAATCGAATATTTCTTAGCGAGCCCAACTTCGTAATGCCCCCGCTCACAAAGAGCGCATTAGTCATCGTCGAAAGAGAACTGACCGTATAGGAGCCCGAACGAAATGCTTCTCCGAGAACGAAGATTTGGATCGACCTTAATGCGCCCATGGTCACACTTACCCGCTGGCCAATTAGTGTTGAGGTAACTGTCGTTTCAATAAGCTCTCTAATTTCCGCAAAAGTCAGGCCAGCAACTGTCAGCGGGCCAACTTCCGGAAATTGCAGAACGCCATCTCTGGTGACTTCAAGGGCGTAGCGCTCGTTCCGTTGGCCGTAGAGCTGAATCATCA